>CAKUWM010000091.1 GCA_934699305.1 uncultured Saprospiraceae bacterium
AGTTTTGACGTTCCGGTATTAGAAGGAGCAGCAGAAAGCGGCATGCAGGTAATGATCATAGAAACCAGAGACAATACGCCTTATGTAATAGGTGGAGGCTATTTAATACCAGGTGGCCGTAAACAGACCATAAGCTTTAATGCCTCGGGTAATACTGTGAACTTATTATTTAACGGGCCTTTCTCCACAGCAGAGATAGAGCAAATCTGCACCCATTACACCAAAACCACCCAACAAAGCTACCTAGTTGAAGTCTGCGATGAAAGTAAGGATAGGTATCGGTTTGGATTTAATGGAAAAGAAAAAGATAATGAGCTGAAAGGGGTTGGGAATTCTTTGGACTTTGGGGCAAGGATTTATGATTCTAGAGTGGGAAGATGGTTAAGTTTGGATCCCTTGGCGACTAAATATCCTAGTATTAGCCCGTATGCTTTTGTTGCTAATAGTCCTTTAAGGTTTATTGATTATAATGGAAAAGAAATTTGGATTGGACATTATGATAAGAAAGAAGGTGTCGTTATAGACAGACTTCAATATAAAGGAGGAAAATTATACAACAATGAAGGAATTGAAGTCACAACTAATGATGAGTATATTAATGACATTAAAAACAGATTGGATAACATCAAAGATTTGAGTATTTCTGTGGGAGCAATGATTACCAAAATGGAAGAACAAAAGGATAATAAACATAGTATTTGGAATTATGATTTCCAAGCCAAGAGAGATGAGAATCAGAATAGAACTTCTTATGAGAATCAGAATAATACTTTCACTACATTTAACTCTGAAAATATAATGGCAATTTCTACACCTGAAGCAACATTAGGACATGAGCTAAAACATGGATTCGATAGATCCAAAGGAAATCTAAATACTAAAGAAATTGAGGGTAAAACAGGCAATTTTATTGAAGCAGAATGGGATGCTTTAAATATTCAAAATCAAATCCTTTTTAATCAAGGAAAGGAATTAAGAATGGATTATGATGGGGTTCGAATACCTGATGATAAGTTTATTTCTCCTTCAAAGGATGATAAACCGAAGAAGATTCAGAAGCCGTACCCTATAAATACAAATGTCACCTTTAAAGGAGACGGAACTATAAATATAGAACAAAAGATGAGTGATGGGACTTCATCAACAAAAAATATTCCCAACAAAAAATAAAGACATGCTTAGAATATTTTCATTTATTTTGGTACTTCAATTAGTTTCTTTTGGGTATTGTTATGCTCAAGAAGATTGGGGGGAGAAAACCATAAAATTCCAATCTCATAAGGATGTTGTTGAATTTGCAGTTAGTGATACAAACATAGGTTTTAATTTTTATATTCCAATAAAAATTAAATTTAAAGATAATCCTGAAATACAGATTTATACAAATCAAACCTGGTATCTCTATCAATATTTTCAAAAACACTATGGATGGAGCGGAACAGAATTTTTTGAAACGATGCGAGATGCAATCTATTCAAATAAGCCAATTGAAATAGAAGAGTTGCCTAATTTTAAATTTAAGAATCTTATTTCGGAAAAAGAGTGTAGCTGTTATTTCAACAATAAAAAGGAAATAAATACTTTTATTAAAAATGGAACCTATCCTCCACCGAGAGAAAAACTGTTCCCTTGTTTTGTTTATAAGTTACTTAAATTAAATATTCTTTTGAGTTATGCAGAAGCAAAATTGGGATATTCAGATTATCGACCAGATATTAAAAGAAATCGAAAAAAGTAGGTTTCCCTTGTGGTTGGTATTCCCTTACCAACCACAATTCATATGCTCTTATTCCCATTATCACCAACCAGAAGAAGCCGTCTTTCTCACCCATCACCCTAAACCCAACCTCTTTGAAATATCAGAATTTAAATTTATCTTCACATCATATTTACGGTAATGTATGATAGGTAGATTAAGCATCAGCCCTTGGGGCAAGACAGCGCAAAGTCCTTTAGTTTGGGCTTACGATTGCTTTCCTTTCGGGATGCTGATGCCAGGCCGCTTTATCAGCGATACCAGCGACCATTGTATGACCATCAGCCGTAGCAACTGGAGCACCGAAATGGCAGACACTTGCAAGCCTTTAGTTACCTTAGCCTCAACAGGCATTTTCTCAGCAGGAAGTAGCATAAGCACTAGCGGATCGAGTATAGTGCTGCATGCAGAGGAATATGACAGCTGGATACAGCTGACCACCGAAGTGGAAGTAGGCATAGGCAATAGCTTTAGTTTTGACGTTCCGGTATTAGAAGGAGCAGCAGAAAGCGGCATGCAGGTAATGATCATAGAAACCAGAGACAATACGCCTTATGTAATAGGTGGAGGCTATTTAATACCAGGTGGCCGTAAACAGACCATAAGCTTTAATGCCTCGGGTAATACCGTGAACTTATTATTTAACGGCCCTTTCTCCACAGCGGAGATAGAGCAAATCTGCACCCATTATACCAAAACCACCCAACAAAGCTACCTAGTAGAAGTCTGCGATGATGCTAAGGATAAGTATAGGTTTGGGTTTAATGGGCAGGAGAAGGATAATGAGATTGCTGGGGTAGGGAATCATAATACAGCACTGTTTTGGGAGTATGATACAAGGTTGGGGAGAAGATGGAATTTGGATCCGAAACCTATTTATGGAATAAGTTCGTATTCTGTATTTAAAAATAATTCCATATTCAATACGGATGCTCTTGGAGATACGACTGTCGCTTATTCTACAAAAGGAGATTATATTGGAACGATTAATGACCAATTACCCAATCAAATTCATTTCATTGAGTTGAAACATTCTAAATTAGACCAAGCAAAGACTTTGCTTGGTAAGATAAATAATATGACAGATAAAGACGAAAGAAACGCTTGGTCGTTTGGAATTAGGAAGTATTCTACAGCGTATATTGGAGAAAATTCCGCAAAATCCTTAGAATCAATAGCTATTGAATCTGCAAAGATGGATGAGGGAATAGGTAGAGAAGAAGGATTTTTCAGTAAAATTGGCTCCTCTCGAGAACTTTCATTTGAAAAACTACCACCTCCTCTAAAAGGTCGTAAAGTTGGCAAGTGGGATGAAGACTCTTACCCAGCAGATGCATTACGAAACCCAAATGTTGGAAATAATCCTAGCCCTTTGATTGTTGGGCATACGCACGTAAGGTATTGGTTTAAAGTTAGGTCAACGACTGAAGGTGGGTTTCCTGGAGTTTCCAATATCCCTTTAATCAAACAAAATCGTCAAAATACATTTGAGACATTAGCCCGTCCTTCTGGAAGATATTATAATGGTATAAATGGAGATATGGATGTCACCAGAAAAGATCAGCCTCATATTATTGCTTCTCCATTAGGCGTGACAATATTTCAAGGAGGAAGCGGAACCTATAAAAAATTTAAACATGAATGGTTTAAACGATAAAATAATTATAAGCTTCTTTTTCATCGTCTTATTCATTTGTTCAGGATGTAAGTCTGATTCTAAAATTAGTGATGGTAACAACTATCCAAGTAGCCAAGAACTCTTAGCATTAAGACAAAAAGTTAAAAATGAAGTTTTGGATTTTTCTAAAGAGCAATACAGTAGGTATTTTATTCTAAAATACTCAGGATATTCAAATGATATTTTAATTAGTTTAAAGCATTTAAAAAATGATACTTTAATGATATATACACTATCTAAGGAAGAATATAAAAAGTATTTATTTCATGAAACAGATACTGTGAACAAACCCATTTATTATTATCCTTTTGGTATTAATCAATATATTTCAAAAGCTGATTACTCTGTTGGAAATAAGTTGCTCAATATGATTGATAGTATTACTTTAATCAACAAGAAATTAAAAGAAGAAGTAAACGAAGAAATAACGGAAAGTGATAGATTTAGTCTACAATATTGGAATGGAAATAAATTTTTCGAAATGAAACTGAATTATTTGAACGAAAAATCTTTTGATTTTATCTTTTCAAAAATACCTATTCTTTATGAAAATGACAGTAGTGCGTTGAGATTAATGAGAGAGTCAATTGAAGGTACAAATAATTAGGGTAGTGTTTCAAGGTCATGTACTCAACTTGTCCACTCGCGCATGTCTTGCATAGCAGACTCACGAGAGCTGAGATTTGAAAGAAGATAACAAATCGATTGTTGAAAGGAAACAATAAACTCTTTAGAATATGAGAAGCTTAATTGAATTAATTTATTGGGTTAAAATCTTTTTGAGTCCCAACTTTATTGCAATTTTGATAATTTTTATACTTTCTACAATATATAATTATAACAATTGGTATTTATTATTATTTATCCCAAGTATAATTATTGGTATAAAATTGGCTGAAAGAGCAAGAATTAAATATGGAACAAGCACTTATTTTTCAAAACCAATGAATACACCTGATATAAAGGAATCATGGGAAAAAGAAAAGAAGTATGATGAGTTGAAAGAAGATAATAGAAATAAAGAGTAAGAATTTTTTAAAAAAGTGAAGGGAGAATTCTAAAATAGAAAAGAAGGAGAAATAGAAATAGAACAATAATTAACTTCACTTATTATTCGTCGCATCTCACTGTGACATTTGAAATCGGCTTCTCCACCCATCACCCTAAACCAAACCGCTTTGAAATATCAAAATTTAAATTTATTCTCACATTGTATTTACGGTAATATATGATAGGTGATTTCTGCATAAGTTCTTGGGACAGGATAGCGCAAAGATCTTTGGTTTCGGTCTATGATGGCTTTCCTTTCGGGATGCTGATGCCAGGCCGCTTTATCAGCGATACCAATAGCCATTGTTTATTGGTTAGCCGCAGCACTTGGACCACCACCATGGTGGATACCTGCTACCCCGTAGCCGTGTTGACCGGAACGGCAAGTGTACTGGGCGTAGCAAGCTTTAGCAGCAGCGAAGGCATCTTTGCCGCAGCAGCTCCTAATGCAACAGATGGAGTAATCTTAAACCAAACAGTAGCCTCAAGCATCGACAACGTTTTGACCTTCGATGTGGTGGATTTAAAAGACGGTGATGAAGAAGGCGTACTAGTAACCGTGCTAGAAACGATTGACAATGTGCCTTATGTGATAGGAGGAGGGCGTTTGCGCCAAGGCAAAGACCAGCGGATCAACTTTAGAGCCACAGGCAACAACATCCAAGTGGTGCTAAATGGCCCTTATACCAACTTGGTACTAGCCCAGGTGTGTACCCGATATGCACGTTCCACCGCTCAAACCTACCTTGTGGAGGTTTGTGATGATGCTAAGGATAAGTATCGGTTCGGATTTAATACTCAAGAAAAGGTAAATGAGATTGCTGGAGTTGGAAATCATAACACTGCGTTCTTTGGCGAACTTGATACACGATTAGCAAGAAGATGGAACTTAGACCCAAAACCCAACCCAAGTTGGAGTAGTTATTCTGTATTCTTAGATAATCCAATTTATAATTCTGATGTTCTTTTAGATACTCCTTCACATACTCCACAAACAGGTAAATGTGAAGGATGTAAAGTTGAGAAATTAGAAGATGGCGATTACTTTAGTGATGCTCAAGACCAAAAATACACCCTTAAAATGACAGGGGTAACTCAATCTCAATTTGATAAGTTCAAGGCTCAAATGAGTTTAGACCCTGGCATTATAATAAACAATTCTAAAGCAAAATATGATTTAATTGATAGGGACGGTAGTTATGGAGTAACAAAGGGCGACCATTTCGATATAAAAATTACTCCTGACAATGGTTCTGTTCAAGTATCTGCTGTTGTTAACAAACCGAATTTTCTAAGTGTTACAGTCCAAACATTACGTGGACACCCAGATGCGGGAGAAAACACATTTATGACATCTTACGACCCTAATACTCAGACAATGACTTGGCAAACTCATAATATTTCAAGGTCTAATGATTTTATATTGCAGGGTATTGGTGCTGGTATATTTATGGCTCGATCTCAACAACAACAGCAATGGCGAAATGTAATGAAACAGGTTTATCAATATATGGGAAAACCTGTTATTGAAGTTGCCAATCAAACGATAATTAATTATAAATATGATGACTACAACAATAAACTTGGAAGGTCGTACGGTTTTGAGTCAACGCCTATTCAAAAGGAAATTAGTAAGTAATAATAGACATAAATGATGCAAAAGTCTGAACCGAATAATATGTGCGGTATTGTGCGTAAAATTTCAATTATAAGTTTTGCCATTATCATATTAGCACGAATATCAATATGGCTACTGTTCTATTTTAATATAAATAGTGAAATGGGGGAATTGATGTATGGAACGTGCTATGTAGTAGGTTTGGTTTCAATTTTTATCTTTATAATTTCATTAATAACACTTATAACAATCCGCTTACGTAGGTAATGGGTAGTGTGTTAAAAGTGGTATTTTGTAATGTTGTTAATGTAACTTTTTGATATTCATTACATATTTTAAGTATTGCGTTATAAGCAGAATAAGGTAAAGCCTTGTTCTGCTTATTTTATGTATTTAAATCATGTTCTATGGTAAAAAGGTAGTGTAGCCCAGCTTCCGAGTAAAACCACACCCAAAGAGTACGAATATCCGTCAAATGCAGTAAAATAAAGGGTTTCAGCCAATGGGTAAATTTTTGATTGGTTTACAAATACTTGTTGTTAAAAAAAATGGTGTCTTTTTTACGGCTGTAATCCGTATTTATTTAGGGCTTTGAAGCGTTCAGTTTTTTCTCCTGTTCTATTTGTTGGCGTTCTCGTTCTATTTCTTTTTTTAGTTCCTGTTCGGTGGGTAGGTAGGTCATATATTTTGATGCAAAGATTTGTTTGCTTTCGTTTAGCAGACTGTATTTTACAACGGTGTTATCTTTTTTGGTGCATAGGATTAGCCCGATTGTAGGATTATCGTTTTCCTGCCTTATTTTATCTTCAAAATAGCGTACATACATATCCATTTGCCCAATATCTTGGTGGCTTAGTTCGGTGGTCTTTAGGTCGATTATTAAGAAGCACTTTAGCAGGTAGTTGTAAAAAACTAAGTCAGCGTAAAAGTGTTTGCCAGTTTCGGTGGTTAGTCGGTATTGTCTGCCTACAAAAGCAAAGCCCTTGCCCAGTTCCAATAAAAAATCTTGCAATTTATCAATAATGGCTTGCTCTAATTCGTTTTCTCTAAAATCAGTGTTGTCTTTTAAACCTAAAAATGCTAAAACATAAGGGTCTTTAATGATGTCTTGCGGTTCTTGTTGGTCTGTTTTTTCGAGTGCTTCACTTTTAACTACTTCGGTGTTTTTGCTCATTAACATTCTATCATAATACAAGTTATTTATTTGCCTTTCAAGGCTTCTTGTACTCCAATTACATTCAATGGCTTCTTGCATATAAAATTGCCTTGCTCTGTGGCTTTCTACCTTTAAAAGCAGCCTGTAATGTGTCCAACTCAATTGGTCACGCAGTGCGTGGCTTTTTTCAAAAACTTGGTAAAATTGACGCATATATTTTAAGTTGGTTTCGGTAAAACCTTTTCCGTATTTTTTGGTCAGTTTTTTTGATAATTGTTTGATAAGTTCCTGTCCGTATTCGGCTTTTTCTTTGCCGTTTTGTTCTTCTACTACTATCGTTTTTCCAATGCTCCAATATGCTTGAACCATTGTAAAATTGGCGGTACGGTAAACTGTATTTCGGGCTTCTTCAATGATTTGGTCAATCGTATTGTAAAGCGTGTCAAATCCGTTTGGTATATGATCTTTATCTGTCATTTATATACTTATCTTTTACACTGTAAAGTTAGCGATTTAACCACTAAAAGCGTTTTTCTTTTCTTTTGCGGTGTTGCGACTTTTATTTTTCGTGTATTTTTTCTGGTTTTTGTAACCCGTCCTAAGAAAAGGTTATAGCTCTTTTTCATTTTCCTGAATTTTTGTACAAACCTTTTTCAGGGTAAGACAATTGAAGTATTCAATATTCTATTGCTGTTCCTAAATAAAAATTAATTTCGGTTTTCGTTTGACTATTAAATCTAATTGGTTCAGTTGATATTGTTGTATGACCAACATTTACTACCTGTACTTTAAATGATCCCTGCTCAGGAATTTCTAAATAAAACTGTCCTTGCTCATTCGTGAAATCGCCTTTTTTTATCCCTTCTAATTGGACTACGGCCCCTTTTATTGGGTTGTTTGACTCTTTGTCATAAACAATTCCCGTAATTATTGAATTTGGATTGGACAAGTTTGTTTCTCTCTTAACAATTGTATAAGAGCCTTCAATAACCTTCTTACTCGCTTTTTGAGGATTAAAAGTAGCACAACTTGTAACCAATAGAATGATACTTATTAAAAGGAATTTATTCATGTCTATTTCTTTTTGACCACTTTGCCTCTATCAAAATTGGGCGGTGCTGTTCCTGTAGACGGTTGCAAATGACCTGTTCCACCACCTTGATAGTCTCTGTGATAATTCTTTCTTCCTAATCCTGCATTTTTCAGTATTTGACCAATGATTGTTGTATTTGTGGTCTCACTTCTTCCAACATTGCTTGCTTCACTCATTATTGAGCCAATTAAATGTTTAAACCCTAAAGTATGTCCTAGCTCATGAGCTCCTGTGCCTGTTTCTTTTCTACTCTCTTTAACTTTTACTGCGGCTCCGACTGTGGTTTTACCATTTGTTGTAGCATCTAATTCTGCATCAGGTACAACTTCGTAGGTATTACTTGACATATCGGGGGTTAATTTTTCGATATCTGCAACAAATGAAGCTCTATCCTTATTTGCTTCTGCTGTAGGCTTATCAACCTGTTGAACATCTAATTGGAAGTTAATATCATAATAAACGGCTTTTTTCCCTTTTCCAACTTTGTACTGATATTTTCCGCTTTGTTCATTCCAAAATTGAGTTGCTTGAACTGCTGAATTATGATCATCTGTATTTCCTTTTGCTGTGTAGTAAGTTGCTTTTACTATTACTGTTTTAGTCTTATGATCAACAAAGACAGCATAGTCCTTTCCGTCAATTTCTTGGTTCAAGATTGGATTATTACCGAGGGCAGAATAAGGACTTTGCCAAGAATATTTGGCTTGTAGTTTATCAGGCGACCACCTTCTTGCAAGTCTTGAGTCATAGCCGTATCCACCCCAATCTATGTGATTTCCTGAACCTGATATTTCGTTAATTTTTTCAAATTTCCCCTGCCATCCAAATCTATACTTATCCTTAGCATCATCGCAGACTTCTACTAGGTAGCTTTGTTGGGTGGTTTTGGTGTAATGGGTGCAGATTTGCTCTATCTCTGCTGTGGAGAAAGGGCCGTTAAATAATAAGTTCACGGTATTGCCCGAGGC
>CAKUWM010000092.1 GCA_934699305.1 uncultured Saprospiraceae bacterium
TTTATGGCCGAGTAAGCTGTATTGCTCTTAGGAGAAGAAGCCAGATAAATAACACATTCACCCATCACAATGCGACTTTCCGGCATCCCGATCTTGTGGACAGCATCCATACATGCCTGCGCAATGAGCAGTGCGTTAGGATTGGCCAATCCGATATCCTCAGAGGCCAAAACAACCATCCGGCGGCATATAAACATTGGATCTTCACCACCTAAGAGCATCCGTGCCATATAATATAATGCAGCATCAGGATGAGATCCTCTTACAGATTTGATAAACGCTGAAATTATATCATAATGAAATTCGCCTCCTTTGTCGTAAGCAATGTGTTTTACCCTGACATTTTCTTCAACCAATTCATTGGTAATGATCAATTCTTCATGCGAATACGCCGCTGCAATTAATTCCAATAAATTATATAGTTTACGAGCATCACCACCGGAAAAGAAAACCAATGCATCGTATTCTTTCACTTCAATTCTGTGTTGTGACAAAACAGTATCTTTCTGTATTGCTAAATCAACCATTGAAATGAGTTCACTTGCACTCAACTCTTCCAGAACATATACCTGACATCGTGACAGCAAAGCCTGATTGACTTCGAAAGAAGGGTTTTCTGTCGTAGCCCCAATCAAAATGACAACTCCTTTTTCCACTGCCTCCAAAAGGGCATCCTGCTGAGACTTATTAAATCGGTGAATTTCATCAATAAAAAGAATGGGAGCATCCCCTTTTCGAAATAAGTCCGGCTTCGATGCTTTCTCTATCGTATCTCTTACATCCTTCACTCCTGCATTTACTGCACTCAGTGCAAATATCTGCTTATCCGTTACCTCAGCTATCATCAGTGCAAGTGATGTCTTACCGACACCCGGAGGTCCCCAAAAAATACAAGAATGAACCTTTTTGTGCTCCAACAACCTTCTGAATGATGCGTTATCATCCATAAGATGTCTTTGTCCTACATACTCTGAAGGTATTTTAGGTCTCATCCTTTCAGCTAATGGTGGCATATTACCCATTATTTATTACACAATGTATATACATAAGATAAACAAACACTTACACTATTAAAAAATACCTAATTTATGCACACAACAATTTATACAAGATAAGGAATAAAGCTGTTTTCCTTCTAAATATCTTACTTAGTCTTTGAATAGCCCAACAATTCATCCAATGTACCCTGTGAAACAGAATGATAAGATGATCGACAGTTGCTGTATATTTTCAAAGCTTCGTCTTTTTGCCCAGATTGTAACAAACCTTTATACAGAGGAGTCAAGAATTTACGACGACCTACCCTGCAAAGAAAGTCTTCCAATCGATTATTTACTGCCTTATTACCGACTACAATATTATTAGTCAACCAGCTTGCCAAAATCTCCGCATTATTACTTTCTAAAAAATGATATCGATTATTTAAAGAATTCAACTGTTTCAATGTCGCCTTATTCCGAATACTATTTATGAAATAAAGCCATTGATTAAAATCCCAATCTTTATATTGAATAGCAGACTTTCCATTGAGTAAATTCTCCTTTTCTTTATCAACAATATCAAATAACTTACTCGCAAAACCCGGTGCATTATCAGGCAATCCAGTATTGTATAGCCATTCATGCAGATGTATAGCTTCAAGTTGAGTGGTATCCAACCGGGTTTTTATGTACTTTTCAAATTCCTCGGTGGTAATTGTCTTGAACCTATAAGTCTCAAAATACTTTTTCAGAAATGCATCTATTTTATCCCTTCCAAAAGTTCTTTCTAACAATACCACAAACAAATAGCCCTTCTCGTACGGCACATCTGTCATACCGTCATCAGGATCAAAGCCTTTTAAATCCAATTTTAAGGAGGTTTCTTTCCCATCATTACCGAAATCCGAAAAAGCATTGTTCAAATCTCCCCTACCGATGATTGAGCCCATATCAGAAAAATCCTTTCCTTTAACTTTTTCTATTATTCTTCGCTCAAAATATACCGTAAAACCTTCATTTAACCAAAAATCATTCCATGTTGCATTTGTCACTAAGTTGCCTGACCATGAGTGTGCCAACTCATGTGCAATCAAGCTCGATAAGGAACGATCACCAGCTATTACGGTAGGTGTAGCAAAGGTAAGGCGTGGATTCTCCATTCCGCCAAATGGAAAGGCAGGTGGCAAAATCAATATATCATACCGTCCCCATACATAAGGCCCATATAATTCCTCAGCAGTCTTAATCATATCGGGCGTCTCTGCAAATTCATACGCAGCTGCCTTCAGTTGACCGGGTTCTGCATAAACGCCACTTATGCTATCAAACGGATGAAATGCCAGATCACCGATGGCTAAAGCCACTAAATAAGCAGGTATCGGTTGCTTCATATCAAATTTATAAATCCCGTCTTCCGCCTTTTTCTGCGGGTTTTCAGCCGACATCAACGCCATAAGGCCTTTGGGAACAGATATTTCAGCATCATAGGAAAATCGAATACCCGGAGAGTCTTGTATCGGAATCCAGGACCTTGTTAATACAGCCTGACCTTGTGTATATAAAAATGGTTGTTTTTTTCCAAAGGTTTGTTCTGGTGTCAACCATTGTAATGCCAATGCATCTGGTTTGGTAGTATATCGAATTGTAACTGTATCACTAAATGTTGCCGTAGGAATTGCAATCTTACTTCCTATAAAATCCTGAGGTGCATAAATTACATAAGGTATAGGTTTACCGGCATTCTCAACGGATTCAATATCAAGGTTGTTACTGTCCAGAAATAAGGAATCAGCTCCATTTTTTTCAACAACCAACTTTGCCCATCCGGACAATGTTTTTTTGTCAAAATCAGCCTTCAAATTCAAACTCAAATGTTTGACTCGTGCATCTGAATTGTCGCCAAATGAATGTGCATCATCGATACTGTTCTTTTCGACATGTTGATCCAAATGTGAAGATTCCGGTTTGCAGGAAACAAACAAAGTAAAAAATGTAAAAACAATCAAACAATTTATATAATTCATCTTCTAAAATTAATCAAACAAAGTACTAAGATAAAAATAACGAAAATTATGTCCGTCCAAATATAGGCTCATTCCCATCATATTCACAATTTTATTACCTTTACTTTCTATCATTTGCCTAAAAAAAATGGACAAAAGTAGCTTATATATCCTTAGAACCATTGATTTAGCTTTACAAAGCGATATTAAAATTAAGTTTAATCCACCAGTTGGCTGTATCATAGTAAAGAATGATAAGATTATTGGTGAAGGGTATCATCGGGAATTTGGTAAAGCGCATGCCGAAGTAAATGCAACGCAGGATGCCATTCAACATGGTTTTTCCGTTCAAGATTCAGATTATTACGTTTCACTTGAACCCTGTGGCCACTATGGCAATACACCACCTTGCTCTAAATTGATTGCTGAGAACAGAGCGAAAAATGTCTATTTTTATGAAGATGACCCCAACCCAATCACTGCCGGCAAGGGTGAAAAAATTTTATCAGAATCAGGAATTAAATTGCATAATATTCAACCCGCGCAACAAAGCAGCCTGATAGATAGATTTTATATCAATCAAATACATCACAGACCCAAAGTTATTCTAAAATTTGCCCAAACAGCGGATGGCAAAATGGGCTCTTCGGCAAAAAGAATTATCATCAGTAACCCTATTTCTGCACGCTTAGTACATCGATGGCGATCCGAATGTGATGGTATATTGATAGGTTCCGGAACATTGGAAATGGATGATCCTATATTGGATAATAGATTATGGTTTGGAGAATCTCCGCATCGCTTTGTCATTGGCGGAAAGTGGCATAAACATCCGGCATCTTACAAACTATTTAATGACGGTAAAAAGTCAACTTGGCTAAATACTGGCACCTTACATGAAAAAAATATCGATGCTCAACAAGTTGTAACTCCTGTCGTTTGGGACAATATTTGGAAGATGCTTTACCAAAGCTACGGAATCACCAATTTGCTCGTTGAAGGTGGATCACAAGTGCTCAACAGCATTATAGAACAGGGTGCATTTGATGAAATACGTACCATCACTTCATCGACCACTATAGAAGAGGCAGACATCAAAGCCCCAACACTAAAAGGAGTTCGTTTGATAAAAGAAATGAATTTGTCGGGAGACCAAGTAACCTGGTATTCAAAATAATCGATTAAAGTTCCCTTCATTCTAAAGATTACCTTAAAATCTTCCTTCCACTAATTTTTAATTTGTAAATTTCTAAAAACACAAAAGCCCCGGAAAATATCCAAGGCTTATTGCGGTCCGGACGGGACTCGAACCCGCGACCTCCGCCGTGACAGGGCGGCATTCTAACCAACTGAACTACCGAACCAGTAGTGCTTTTCAAAATCAACTTATTGACTTATCATTCAAAGCGGTGCAAAGATAAGAACACTTTGTATTCCTCAAAATTTTTTTACTAAAAAAATAATTTTTTTTTCAACAACATTTCCAATATTACTCGTATCAGACTAACAATCAAGAAATTCAATAAAAATATAAAATCTAAATTATAAATTTGTGTGAGATTTATTTAAAATATTTAACTTGCATCATATTGTGATAACCTTTTAAAACCAATACTGCTACGAAAATTTATTGGTTGAAATTATTTAAATATGATAGCCGGCATCCATAAAATCCCGGATTATGTTTGGGATTGGATAAAAATTGGATCTAAAATATCATTTCGTTTCATATAATATTTTATGCAGATTTTAGGAATAATACCGACACGATATGCCTCATCCCGCTTTCCTGGAAAAGCCTTGGCTGACATTGGCGGAAAGCCTATGTTACAGCGAGTATATGAGCAATCCAAATTATCATCTTTCCTTTCCCATCTCCTTGTAGCCACTGACGACGAAAGAATTGCAGATACTTGTATTGAATTAGGTATCCCCGTTGAAATGACATCAGATTATCATCGCAGTGGAACTGACCGCTGTGCCGAAGTATCGCGCAAATATCCGGAATACGAGGCTATCATCAGTATTCATTGTGATGAACCATTTATCATGTCTAACCAAATCGACATTCTGGCAAAGACTTTAATTCAAAATACCAATGCAGATATAGCAACTTTAGCCAAGTTTATAGAGAGTCAGGAAGAACTGGATGATCCGGAAATAGTTAAAATCGTTTTTGGCAACAATCAGGAGGCTATATACATGAGTCGGCATCCTATCCCCTATTTTGTCCATGCCAGTAAAGAAGAATGGCTATTACGGCATCAATATTATAAACACATCGGTTTATATGGATTTAAGCGAGATACCTTGCTGGAAGTTGCCGCACTTAATGTAAGTTACCTGGAGACATCAGAAAATGTTGAAGCTCTCCGTTGGATTGAAAATGATTATAATGTTAAGGTGGCGCTTACTGATTATGACAGCATAGAAATCAATACCCCACAAGATTTAGAAGAACTTGTGTCAAAACGAACAAACTTATCATAAATCTGAGCTGGTAAATTGAATAGGCAAAATATCTTTTATTGACTTTATGATGTAAATCGGACCCGTCTCACCCATCAAAATCAACCTGATATGTTTTTTTTGCTTGAGTTCCATTTCACTCAACATTTGCCTGCACGCGCCACAAGGAGCTACCGGATGATCTACAATGTGGGCTGCTGATGATGCTGTAATAGCTACTGTATCAATGCCTGCGGTCGCTCCATCAGTGTTATATGCTGTAAGCAAAGCCCCCTCCGCACAAATACACATGGGGAAAGAGGCATTTTCCATGTTAGCTCCCATAAAGATCTTTCCATTTGTGTCAACCAATGCAGCCCCGACCTTAAAGTTGGAATATGGCGCATAGGCTTGTTCCTTCGCTTTCTTGGCCCATTCCATCAATGCTTTATCTTCAATTTCCAAATCATCCGGATTAGATATTATATCGTATTCAAATTGTACAACTTGCCTTCCCATAGCCATTAATTTAAATAAAAGTACGCAAATCT
This sequence comes from uncultured Saprospiraceae bacterium, assembly GCA_934699305.1. Taxonomy (GTDB): domain Bacteria; phylum Bacteroidota; class Bacteroidia; order Chitinophagales; family Saprospiraceae; genus Parvibacillus. The sequence goes on from CAKUWM010000092.1 coordinate 5,983, forward strand.
TTTAAATAATCGAAGATGTATTTCCATTTTTTTAAATTGAACTAAAAAAATCAATCAAGGATCAAAGGTTTTGATAGGCACTAGATATAGGGCTAAAATACAATGACTACCAAGATAAAACCCTTCGAATTCTTGTAAAATATGAACCCATTTGCGCTTATGACAAATATGGAATCGATTTACGACTCAATAAATGGTATAAACCATTGAAACGACTCGTGCATTGATATATCCATAATAATCAGCACTTTACGATTTTTAAAAACCTATATTGCTGCATTCGGGATTAACTCATGAATACCATCACAAGCAATGAATATAAAAATAAAAAATATGCAGACTTATAAATCAGATTAGACAACAACAAACGGAAGTCAATAAATTTATTTACTTCATTAGAATATAAAATGCCGTATTTATTAATAAATTCGCACCTTCTTTATTCAAATTAAACAACCACATGTTAGGTTTAGAACCATTTAAGAAAATCATCTTATTTGGGGCGGGTCGATCAGCTACCTACCTTATTGATTATTTGTTGAAACATTCCGTTAAGGAGAAATGGAAAATCATTTTAGCGGACACAAATGTCAATGCAGCAAAAGCCAAATTAAACAACCATCCAAATGGTGAAGCAGTCCCTTGTGATATACACGACGCAGAAATTAGAGGGCAGCTAATTGAATCAGCAGACTTTGTTATCTCTATGCTTCCTGCCTTTCTACATATGCTCGTCGCCAAAGATTGCATTTTATACGGGGTAGATATGGCTACCGCATCCTATCTCAGTGACGAATTGAGTGCACTTGAAGAGGAAATAAAAGAAAAAGGGTTGGTCTTTGCAAGTGAATTGGGGTTAGATCCCGGCTTAGACCACATGTCAGCCATGAAGATTTTTGATGACATAAAACGAAGCCATGGTAAAATAACCTCTTTCGAATCCTATACGGGCGGGCTGGTGGCACCCGAAAGCGACAACAACCCATGGCACTACAAAATCAGTTGGAATCCAAGAAATGTGGTTTTAGCAGGGCAATGCACTTCTCAATTTCTACAACACAGTGAGGTAAAATACATTCCATACAACAGATTATTTAAGGAGGCAAAAAATATAGATGTCAATGGACATGGGCAATATTCCATGTATGTCAATCGAGACTCCATTAAATACATTGAATTATATGGCCTGGAAGGTATTGAAACTATGATTAGGGGGACATTTCGAGGTAATAACTATTGTGAGGCATGGTCTGTATTAGTGGACCTCGGACTTACAGACAATACAACAAAGCTAAGTCTATCAGGCAACTTCCAATATCTAAACCTTATTCATGGATTTTTAAAAGGAAGTGGAAATGATTTCAAATCCAGAATTGAATCAACCATAGGAAGGAGCATTTCTCAGACTACCTTTGATCAGATTGAATGGTTAGGTCTTTTTGGAGAAAGCCTTTGTCCTCTTGAGAATCCCACCACGGCTGAGTTTTTGGAATATGTTATTGTCAATAAATGGGTTTTATCTCCAACAGATCGCGATTTGATCGTCATGGAACACAAGATAAAATATACCATTGAAGAAAAGGAATACCACCTCTCTTCAACCTTATATCGCGAAGGAACGGATGAAACTCATACTGCAATGAGCGAATTAGTAGGTTTGCCATTGGCCATCTATACCAGACATAGAATGAAGGGCAAGTTCCAAAAGCCGGGATGTATTCTACCTTTGACGGAAGATATATATCAACCCATATTGGATGAATTAGAAGAAATGGGCATCAAGTTTATTGAAACAATACATGAATGAGTGGACGTTCTGTTGATAAAAAACTAAGTATTTTTGAGGATCCATCCAAGGCTTTTCAAGGATTTAGCTTTATACAACAGTTCTCAATCATTATTGGAAGCATTTTTTTAGCCAAAAGTGCTATGTCCATTGAGAATATCGGCAAATTTGAGACGCTGCTTTACCTTGGTCAATTTGTAAATCTATTTTGGATAAATGGATTAACTCAGGCTTTTCACGCCATATATCCCAAGGTTGCCCTAATTGAAAGAAAATCCTTTATCAGCACGACATTTACTATTTTTCTATTTCTTTCAATAGTAAGTTCATTATTCTTAATCCTCGGTCGTCCTTTATTACTTCCCTTTCTCATCGAATCTCCTCAAATAGATGGTTTGTATTGGTTTTGCCTTTACACAACCCTCAATACGCCATCGATGCTTATACCTTCCCTATTGATGCTGAGGGGCAACAGCAAGGAATTGATGCGGTTTAATATATTTTATGGTATAGGTTATATTTTAGTTTTTTTTCTCAACTTCCTTTTTGGCGGGAATCTAATCAATCTCATTATTTTATTAAACATTTTTACATTCACCTTACTCATAATGTCCGGAGGAATGGCATTAACGCTAAATTTGAATGCTTATAAATTAAAATGGGCTAAACGTCTCTTTTTAATAGGCAGCCCTCTCATAGGTTATTCCATTATTTCAGGAATGGCTTTAATTTATGATGCCTGGTTAGTACAAAGGCTTTATACGCCAAAGGCTATTTTCGCAATATTCCGCTATGGTGCAAGAGAATTTCCGATGACTGTGACACTTGCCATCGGATTGGGAACAGCTTTAATACCCGTAATAAGTCGAAACTTGAATGACGGTTTAGAAAAAATAAAGATTAGATCCAGAAAGCTATATCCACTTATTTTCGGAACATCTATTGTACTTATCCTCACTTCTAAATTTATTTTCCCAATAATTTTCAACCCTGATTTTATTTCATCTGCGGCTATATTCAACATCTATATATTGATAATAATTAGCAGAATGATATATCCCCATATCATCTTACTAAGCTTAAGAAAAACAAAAGCATTATTATATTTTTCAATAATCGAGCTCTTTATCAACATTGTATGTAGTACTGTTATGGGATTCAAATTTGGACTCCTGGGTATAGCCGGAGGCGTACTTATCGCGCATATCAGCGGCAAATTAGCTCAAATTGTCTATCTCAGAAAAAAAATGGGTATCCGACTTGAACAATACCTATCTATACGCAGATATATTATTTATTCAACCATCCTTTTATTGGCTTGGATCATATCTATCTATTTATAAAATACCGAAAGGATATTCGAAATAGACCAATTACATTGTCCTAAATGGCTATCAACCCTATAGCCATCGGGAGCATTTTGATTTTAAAGAAAGTTGGACTGATTTATATATCAATTTAGTATGAAATGAAGCTCTTTACGCCAAAATGAAAAAACCCTTTATGAACATTGCCTTTGTCTTATTAATAA
>CAKUWM010000093.1 GCA_934699305.1 uncultured Saprospiraceae bacterium
GGGCTACATTCGTCGTTGTAATGAAAGTAGCCCTTTTTTATGCGTTTTCTATTTATAATTTATATTTTTTCCTGCATTCAAAGTGATTTGTTTAGTCAGAATTTAGAGGTAAAGGTTTATTCAGAAAGTAATGCCGGATTGACTGAGGTATTTGTGGATAATGATGAATATTCCCCGATTACCATTGAGTTTGATTTTGATTTAAAAAACATGAAATCTACATTAGGCGCTAAATTTTCCATAGTCGTTCCTGCCAAATCTATGAAATATGCGGCAACTAAATTGTCTGTTGACGATGCAAGGAAGGTTTATGGATATAAACTAAAAAACGCAATGTTTAGGGGAGACTTTAATGCTTCCGTTGATAAAGGATTTGTCTATGAGTTGCCTTATGAGATTGGTTCAACGTACAAAGTATTTCAAGGTTACAATGGCAAAATGACGCATAAGGGCGAGAATGCACTTGATTTTTCAATGGCAGTAGGTGACATAATTACGGCATCCAGAGAAGGGATTGTCGTTGAAGTAGTTCAAGAAAATAGTAGAACTTGTTTTGATCCGGAATGTGTAAAATACAATAATTACATACTTATTTTGCATGGTGATGGAAGTTTTGCTGAATATACACATATCAAGAAAGACGGTAGCTTTGTCCAAGCAGGAGATACAGTGTCTGTTGGCGAGCAGATAGGTTATAGTGGTAAAGTAGGATATGCCTCTGGTCCACATTTGCACTTTGAGGTATATGTCCCTACGAAGCGGGGAAAACAAACGCTAAAAACACTTTTTAGAACAGAAAATAAAACGCCTGAACTTTTACAGGAAGGAAAGAGTTATATAAGAATTAAAAATTAAATTTACATGAGAGTTTTTCAATTTATAATAGCTGCAGCTTTAGTTTTAATGGGTTTTACTCATATTGTAGCCCAGACTGATGATAATTACCTTATGTCGGCAACAGAATTTTCCCAAAAGATTGATAAAAAAGGTCAAATCTTACTTGATGTGAGAACGCCTACTGAATATGAGTCCGGACACTTAGCAAATTCTATTAATATTGATTGGAATGGTAGTGACTTTGATCAGAAAATTGCCAAATTGGATACAAAAGAGCCTGTTTATATCTATTGCCTCTGTGGTGGACGAAGTCATACAGCTGCCGAGAAAATGAGAAACAAAGGATTTACTGTGTATGAGATGGAAGGTGGAATTCTGCAATGGCGAAAAGCAGGACTGCCTGAAGTGGTGGACGAAAAAGCTACATCTACCAGTGGCTTGACTTTAAAGCAATTTGAGGATCTTACTAAGTCACATCCCTATGTTCTTATCGATTTTAATGCACCCTGGTGTGGTCCATGCAAGAAAATGAAGCCTTATATCGAGCAGATAGAGAAAGATATGAAGGGTGAATTAAAGGTAATCTTTATAAATACCGATAACAATAAAGAATTGGCAAAAGCGTTGAAAATATATTCCATCCCTTATCTGCAATTGTATCGCAATGGTAAAATGAAATGGGAAAATATGGGCTTAACCGATAAAAAATATCTTACACAAGTCGTCAATGACTTTAGATAAGGAGATAATTTTAATTGAGATTATTATTCCAGCCTAATAAAATTATTATTGGGTTGATCATTTTCAATTAATCCATCTTTTAGACGTATGATCCGGTGTGCATAATCAGCGATATCCGGCTCATGCGTAACTAAAATAACCGTGTTGCCGGCGCGATGTATTTCTGAAAAGATGCCCATTATTTCTACTGAAGTTTTTGAGTCGAGATTTCCGGTAGGTTCGTCTGCTAAAATGATGGCCGGATTATTGACAATTGCACGCGCAATTGCGACTCGTTGCCGCTGACCTCCCGATAGTTCATTGGGTCGGTGATTCATTCTATCGGCCAATCCAACCATTTGCAAGACATGTTTCGCCCTCTCAAGCCTTTCTTTCTTGGATATGCCGGCATAAATAAGCGGAATGGCAACATTATCCAAAGCAGAAATTCGGGGCAATAGATTAAATGTCTGGAAGACAAACCCAATTTCCTTATTCCTTACTATGGCAAGATCGGCATCTTTCATCTGGCTTACATTCGTTTGGTTTAAATAATAGGAGCCTGAGGTCGGCGAATCAAGACATCCGAGTATATTCATAAGGGTTGATTTGCCAGAACCGGAAGGTCCCATTAAGGCAACATATTCATTTTTCTTAATATTAAATGAAATTTCCCGTAATGCATGAAGTGTTTGTACACCCATGATATACGTTTTGGTGAGCTTTTCGACTAAAATAATATTGCTTTCTTCCACTTATTATCGATTAAGATTAGATGACAATGATAGAGAATTCAATAAAATTAAAAATAAATATTCGATGGGATACGATTTTTTATCGCCTAAATTGCATAATTGTTTTGATAAGACAATCTTTGACCTTACATTTGGGCAATGGAAAAGGAGAAACCAATACCTAAACATATTGCAATAGCCGGGAATATCGGCGCTGGTAAAACTACTTTAACTTCTTTATTGGGTAGACACTTTGACTGGGAAGTTCATTACGAAAATACTGAAGACAATCCTTATTTGTCAGACTTTTATCTTGATATGACCCGATGGTCATTCAATTTACAGATTTATTTCTTAAATAGTCGATATCAACAAGTCCTTGATATCCAAAAGGGTGATCATACAGTCATTCAGGATAGGACAATATATGAAGATGCCTACATTTTTGCACCTAATCTTCATGAGATGGGACTCATGAGTCAACGTGACTTTAACAATTATTTTGATTTGTTTAAAACAATGTCGTCGCAAGTCAAGCCACCTGATTTGTTAATTTATCTAAAAGCATCAATTCCTACTTTGGTCGATCACATTCAGACACGAGGTCGTGACTATGAAGGAAGTATGAGCCTTGACTATTTACAGAAACTGAACAGAAGGTATGAATCATGGATTGAGACCTACAATAATGGTAAACTATTGATTGTTGATGTGGATAAACTTAATTTTATCCAAAATAAGGAAGATTTAGGCTTTATAATTGAATTGATCGATGGGGAGTTGAATGGCTTGTTCTCTTAATTATGGCGTCTGTGCATGAAGTGAATAGGAACTTTGACTTGAAATAGCTTCGTTTTCCTTATGAGAAATAGTCAAAATGAGATAAAACATAATGGCAACGAAAACAAAAAAAGTAAAAATGGCATTTTTCTTCATCACCTTTGCCTGAGATAATTGATTGATGGAACGGTACATGAGATAAATTGTTTGGAATTATAATAGTTAAAATATCAACGTAAACTTGGAGTTTTAAAGTTCGTAAATTGTCCGAATTATTAATTTTATCAATTAATTTCACACAAAGATAACACATTAAAATAAATTGTAATATATAATTATTAAAAAATATGTCATCTAAATATAAATTACGTGGAGTTTCAGCCGACAAAGAGGATGTCCATGAGGCAATAAAAGGACTTGACAAAGGTCTTTATCCAAGTGCATTTTGTAAAATATTGCCTGATTTGGCAGGGAATGATGCGGCATATTGCAATATCATGCATGCCGATACAGCCGGTACAAAATCTTCGCTTGCTTATATGTACTGGAAAGAGACGGATGACATTTCAGTGTGGCGGGGAATTGTACAAGATGCAATTGTTATGAATACGGATGACATGGCTTGTGTAGGTTGTGTTGACCAAATCATCCTTTCAAGTACTATCGGAAGGAATAAAGCATTGATTAATAAAGAAGTTTTAGCGAACCTGATTCAGGCAACATCCGGATTTATTGAGAATATGAAGGAGTTGGATGTAGATATTATTTTAGCCGGAGGGGAGACTGCCGATGTGGGGGATATTGTAAGGACGGCAGATGTCGGTTTTACTGCATTTGCCAGGATGCCTAAATCAGAATTAATTGTCAATCGAATACGTCCCGGTCAGGTGATTGTCGGGCTGGCATCCTATGGTCATGCTACTTACGAGACTGAATATAATAGCGGAATAGGTTCTAATGGCTTGACTATGGCGCGGCATGAATTGTTTCACCATAGCTATGCCGGGAAGTATCCTGAAACGTACGCACCTCAGACTGATCAGGAATATGTATATTCAGGCACAAAGATGTTGACTGACTTGGTGGAGTGTGAGGGAAAGATGTACCCTATTGGAAAATTAGCGCTTTCGCCAACAAGGACATTTTTGCCTGTATTGAAGAAGGTTTTAGGTCAATATCGGGATTCTATATATGGTATCATTCACAACACAGGTGGTGGACATTCCAAAGTTCTTAGGTATTGTGATGAAGCGGTACATATTGTGAAAGATAATTTGTTGCCGGTCCCACCTATTTTTCAAATTATCAAGGAAAATGCTGATACGGATTGGGAGGAAATGTTTAAGGTGTTTAATATGGGGACGAGAATAGAATTTTATACGAATGAAACTGTAGCTGCTAAAATTATTGAAATAGCACATTCTTTCCACATAGATGCCGGAGTAATTGGCAGGGTAGAAGCCTCAGAGGATAAGTCAATGAAGGTTATTTTAAGTTATCTTGGACAAGATTATGTGTTTAAGATGGAAGAATAGGCTCCATTGGCACATTCATTACTGATTTGTGGTTATGATTTCTAAGATTCAATATATTCCATAAGTTTATCAATCGCCTTTCTACGATGACTGATTACGTTTTTTTCATTTGGCATAAGCTGAGCCAGGGTTATATCGTAACCATTTGGGATGAAGATTGAATCATATCCGAAGCCGTTCTCGCCTATTTCCTCAAAGCTAATGTGGCCATGAAGTTTGCCGGAAAAGAATAACACATTTTCATTCTGTCTTGCCCAAGCTATCACGCATTCAAAGTATGCTGAGCGGTCAATTACTTTTGACATATTCTCCAGCAGAAGTTTTCTATTTGCTGCGTCATCACCATGAATTCCAGCATATCGTGCACTATGGACACCCGGAGCTCCTCCTAATGACGGCACTATAAGTCCTGAATCGTCGGCAATTGCGGCTTTTAGAGTATAATTTAGAAGAGTGGTAGCTTTGAGTTCAGCATTTTCCATCAGGGTTGAGCCTGTCTCTTCTATATCAGGAAGATCTGGGAAATCAATGAGGGATTTAAAGATGAATTTATGATTCAATATGGCATTAAACTCCTCTAATTTATGATGGTTGGCTGTTGCCAATAGTACTTCGGTCATTGTAAAATTAATTCTTTGAAAGCATTCCAAAATTCGCCTTTCTTGGAGGCGTTTTTAACGATCTCAGCCATTGAATAGGTAACTAAAATAGACTGTTGGTTAAATGTAACCGGAATATTTAAAGATATAGTAGGGAATGGTTTTATTTCATCGCCAAAAAAGGCCAGTTTTAGTTTTGATATTGCTGATAGACCTTGCCAGTTAAATAAATTGTGGGGTTCTATTCCGATAACTTTGATTTCTGTGTCAAGATTTAAATTAAAAGCTTCGCAGCTCTTCAGAATATTGCCTTTATAGATATCATTATTAAATTCTTCGAAGAGCATTCCGATTACCAATTTTATTTTATCAGGATGAGAAAAAAATATTGGTTCAGTTTTCTTTTTAGTTTTAAATATTTTTGTCGGAAAATATATATTGTCAAAATGTTAATTTAAGCGTTTCAAACAAATAATAATATATTATTATGTGAAAAAAGGTATAGAAGTTTTGAGAAAAATTTATTACATTTGTCCAAAACCCTATAAAATGGCAAATATAACAATTAACCGCGTAACCCAATCCAGGATAACAGAAGTAGATTTTGAACACTTAGGATTTGGTAAGGTTTTTTCTGATCACATGTTCGTTTCAGATTATAAGGATGGGATGTGGCAGAATCATCGTATCGTTCCAGTAGAAAAAATGAGTATTCATCCGGCAAATATGGCTCTTCATTATGGTCAGTCAATATTTGAAGGGTTGAAAGCGAGCATGGGCAAAGATGGGACACCTATTTTATTTAGAGCGGATAAGAATATTGAAAGATTGAATTTATCAGCGATGAGGATGTGTATGCCTGAGATTCCATTTGAGATATTAATGGAAGGGATGAAGAAGCTGATACTTCTTGATAAAGCCTGGATACCTACAGCTCCGGGTTCATCATTGTATTTGAGGCCATTTATGTTTGCTACCGATGAATATTTGGGGGTTGCAGCATCTACTACCTATCGATTGGTTGTTCTTGCCAGCCCGTCGGGAGTATATTATTCCAAGCCGGTTAAACTTCTTGCGGAAGATCATTATGTTCGTGCTGTAAAGGGTGGCGTTGGTGAAGCCAAGACTGCCGGAAACTATGCTGCTTCGTTGTATCCTGCTAAGTTGGCAAGAGAAAGAGGATTTGATCAAATTTTGTGGTTGGATGCGATATATAATAAGTATGTTCAAGAGGTAGGTACAATGAATATTTTCTTTGTTCTGAAAAACAAAGTTATAACTCCTGCGGAAGATGGAGCGATCCTAAAAGGCGTTACTCGTAATTCGATTATCCAGATTTTGAAGTCCAGGGGTTTTGAAGTGGAGGAAAAGCTGATTTCTATAGATGAAGTGATGGCAGAATACAATGAAGGGAATTTGGTAGAAATGTTTGGAGCCGGTACAGCTGCTGTTGTGACTAATGTTTCCTCTTTAACGTATCAAGATAAAACCATAACTTTTGAAGAAGATGCCTGGTCATTATCGAAGAGTTTGAAAGATACTATAAATCAATTAAGGACTGGTGAAATAGAAGACACATTTCATTTTACCATACGTGTTGAAGAGGCGATTGCTATTTGATAAACTTTAAAATTGAATATAGAATGCCTGATTCATCCCGTTTCAGGCATTTTTTTCATTTTTAATATTTTGAGATTAAAAGATTGATTATAGTGTGATTATGTAAAAAATAATCGAAGCATCAGAATGAAATTGATACGTTACAGATAAAGAAAACGCTATAATTAAAATGGAATTGCAACTACTTTCTTTATAAAATGTTTAACTTTGTACTATTAAAAGAGACTATTGAACAAATGAAAAATCGTTCTACACTAATACAAATACTTGTTATCACCTTTATTATTTTTGTTGCCGCATTTAGCAGATTGATTCCGCATAACATGAATCTGACGCCTGTAGGAGCTATAGCTTTGTTTAGTGGCGCTTATCTTGGATGGAATTGGAAGTCATTTGTAATACCATTAGTTGCAATTTTTGTAAGCGATTTAATTTTAAATAATTACGTATATTCCCAAGGTACCGGATTCCAATTGTTTTACGATGGTGCTTTATGGGTTTATGGTACTTATGCACTGATTGTAGTTTTAGGAGCATGGTGGATTAAAAAAGTGAATGTCATGCGTGTATTTACAGGGGCTTTGGGAGCAGCCGTAGTATTCTTTTTGGTGACCAATTTTGCATGCTGGCCCGGAACAACATATACACCTGATATGAAGGGTCTTATGGATTGTTATATTGCCGGAATTCCTTTTTTTAGAGGTACATTGACAGGAGATATTGTCTTTAGTGCTTTATTATTTGGTTCTTATGCCATCATAAAGATGAAATATTTTAGTGTAAACCAAATAGGAGAAACTACAACTCTTTAATTCTTGATTGTATAAAGATTTGCATCTAATGTCCATACTTTTGGATGCATTGGTCTAAAATCAAAGTATCGCTACCTATTAACATTCATATATTCTGTTATATTTGCAATTCAAATAAATATAACACGTGAGTATTTTAATTTTCATCTTTGTTTTTTATATATTGCTTTGCATCACCCTTAAGCCACTTTTTGTTGCTGCAGGATATTCCGGAATTGATGCTTACATTCCGGGAAAGAATTTTGTCACTTGGTGTAAAATTATCGGGCGTAAACCCGCTTATGCATTATGGTTATTATTCCCTATAGTCAATATTTTTATTTTCTGCGGGATGGCAGTCGATATGGTTCTTTCATTTGGAAGGAATAGTTTTAAAGATAGTGCACTTGCTGTAATTTATGCACCATTGCAATTTTATCTTATGAATGTCGCAGGCGATACCTTTAAAGGGTCAGCAGTGACACGAGAAAAAGAATACAATAAGGATTTGAAGGCTGCTTATGATCGTAAAGATGACTTTGCAATTAAAAAATTAGAAGCCAATAATCCATTTAAAAAGTCAAAATTTAGAGAGTGGACTGATTCGATTGTTTTTGCTGTATTTGCAGCAGCTTTTATCAGGATGTTTTTGATTGAAGCTTATGTTATACCGACTTCTTCGATGGAATCTTCGTTGTTAGTCGGAGACTATCTTTTTGTTAGTAAAGCTCACTATGGGATACGTACGCCTATGACGGTAGCGATGGTGCCGTTGATACACAACAGGCTACCGATAGTCAATCGGGAATCTTATTTTAAAAGCCCAAGTTTGCCCTATTTTCGGTTACCTGCTTTAACCAACATTAAGAGGTTTGACCCGGTTGTGTTTAATTATCCCGAAGGTGATAGTGTTTACGTTACTCCGATGAGGACTTTCAGTATATACGATGTGAGGCGAGACCCGCGTTTAGCACAAGGTTATCCATTGACTACGCGGCCAATGGACAAAATGGATCATTACATCAAGAGATGCATTGGCTTGCCTGGCGATAGTCTTCAAATTAGAGCCAAAGGTGTATTTATCAATGGTAAACGAATCGAAGACCCTTCCGGGTTACAAGTCAATTGTCGTGTAACTCCAAGCCAACCTATTTCTTTGGAGACTTTAGGCGAAATAGGAGTCAATCTGAATGAGTGCAATCCGGAAGTTGGATTTTATTCTTTAACTAAGGCTCAGATGGAATATATTAAGAAAGAAGTTCCACAAGTTGAAATTGAGATTTTATATGCTAATCCGGAGCAGTATGCGGGCAATGTGTTTCCTCATGACGCTACCTTGTTTCCTACATGGACGCCCGACAACTATGGACCTATATGGATTCCCAAAAAAGGATCGACCATTCAGTTGACAAAACAAAATATTGGTTTTTATAGAAGAGTTATTTCAGTTTATGAAAAAAATAAGCTGGAAGAAAAGGGCGATCAGTTTTATATCAATGGTACTTTGACAGATAAATATACATTTCAGCAGGATTATTATTGGATGATGGGTGATAATCGGGACAATTCCGAAGATTCTCGCTTTTGGGGCTTTGTACCTGAGGAAAATATTGTAGGAAAGCCATTGTTTATATTCTTTTCTAAATATACCGATCAATTT
>CAKUWM010000094.1 GCA_934699305.1 uncultured Saprospiraceae bacterium
AAGATTACAGGGCTAACGCCCCACACTGACCTACTATACATTTTGCTACGAAGATTTACAGAGCTCTGCTCCTTGCTCATCCTTATATAGCAAATTAAAATTCACCAAAATTAGTATAGCAATTGTTGATATTGTAATTCATCAAAGACTTTTTTTCCATATGAGTATGTCAGTAATATTGCTGTTCTGATGCCGAAATCAACTTATGCACATTGTTCAGGTAGGCGATGGTTTCTAACTTGGGGGTTATTATATTTTCATTATTTTTAATGTGAATAGTCACGCAAAATTTCCACTGGGGTTATGATAAATGAATACAAGGTACACATAAGTCACCCAAGGGAAAGAAGTTGATTTTTTAACTTTAAATCACAGAGAAGAGAAAACATAAAATATTTTGAAACAAATAGTACAAGACCTTAAAACCGGACAGACCATACTCGAAGAAGTGCCTGTGCCTGAAATCAGGAGCGGACAAGTGTTGATTAAGACACATTGTAGCCTGGTTTCATTGGGGACAGAAAGGATGTTGGTCGAGTTCGGTAAGGCGGGATGGATCGCCAAAGCTCGACAACAGCCTGAAAAGGTAAAACAAGTCATTCAAAAGATTAAAACAGATGGCCTGAAGCCTACGATGGAAGCCGTCTTCAGGAAATTAGGTGAACCACTTCCCCTGGGGTATTGCAATGCCGGAGAGGTGATCGGGATAGGCAAAGGAGTAGCAGACTTTAAAATCGGCGATCGGGTGATATCCAATGGCAATCACGCTGAAGTGGTCAGTGTTCCGACGAATTTAGTGGCCCTGATTCCGGAGGGTGTTTCGTATGAAGAGGCCAGCTTCACAGTCATAGGTGCGATTGCCTTGCAGGGCATTCGATTGATCAATCCGACATTTGGTGAGACAGTAGTGGTGACAGGTCTTGGCCTCATAGGCCTCATGGCAATACAATTGCTAAAAGCCAATGGATGCAATGTGATTGGCCTGGATTTTGATCAAAGTAAAGTGGACTTAGCCAGAAGCTTTGGCGTGGAAGCTATATGTGTCGGAAATGGTATTGATCCAGTGGAAAGTGTGTTAAGCCTTACCAATGGGATTGGTGCAGATGCTGTACTCATTACAGCATCCACAAAATCCAATGAGGTCATTTCACAGGCAGCTCAGATGTCTAGAAAGCGAGGCAGAATCGTATTAGTCGGAGTAATTGGATTAGATATCCAGCGGAGTGATTTTTATGAGAAGGAATTATCTTTTCAGGTATCTTGTTCGTATGGACCGGGACGATATGATGATACTTTTGAACAAAAAGGTCTGGATTATCCGCTTCCGTATGTAAGGTGGACAGAAAAGAGGAACTTTGAAGCTATTCTGACCGCTTTAGCACATCGGAGTATTCAGGTCACACCATTGATTTCAGAGAAAATACCGCTCGAACAGTATCATTCCATTTATGGTAATATGTCCGGCAGCAAATCCATTGCGTCTATCCTTACTTATCCACTCGAAGTTGATACTACTGCCCATACGATACAAATAGAATCGAACAAAACCTCCGGTTCCAAAGGTACAATCGGAGTCGTGGGTGCCGGCAATTTTGCAGGATCTACCATTATCCCGATATTGCATAAATTGGGTGCCAATCTCAAGTACGTAGTGAGTGCTAAGGGATTGTCGGGAACGACATTGGCAAAGAAATATGGAATCCAATATTCATCTACCCGTTATCAGGACTTATTAGAGGATGCGGATCTCGATGCTGTAATCATCACAACACGGCATAATCTACATGCCCAGCAAGTCATTGAGTCTTTGGAGGCTGGAAAACATGTGTTTGTAGAAAAGCCTTTAGCCCTGGATTTAGAGCAATTAACAGCGATAGAATCAGCGTATCAAAAAAGCGGGAAATCATTGACTGTGGGGTTTAACCGGCGTTTTTCTCCCTTTATTCAAGCTGCAAAGAAAGTATTGGGCGATCAAAGCCAGATGCAGGTCATCGCCACTATGAATGCCGGATTTATTCCTGAAACCTCCTGGGTGCATGATCTGGAATCCGGAGGCGGACGCATCATCGGTGAAGCCTGTCACTATATTGATCTAATTACCTTTTTGACAGGAAGTGAGGTGGAATCTGTTATCATGAATGGTATGGGAATCCAGCAAGAATCGAATACGGATAATGCAAGTATTCTATTGAAATACAAAAATGGGAGTTCCGGGGTAATCAACTATTTTGCCAATGGCAGTAAATCGTATTCAAAAGAAAGAATAGAAATTTATTCTCAACAAAAAACCATAGTCATCGACAACTTCAGAAAAGCAGAATTCTTTGGTTTTTCACGATCTAATATGAAGTCGAGTCAGGATAAAGGCCATACCGAACAGTTTCGCCGATGGATTCAAAGTGTTCAAGATGGCGGAATAGGGATTATTCCGGTGAATGAAATTTTTAATACTTCTCGTGCCGTCATTCTCGCAGTGGAGTCTATGAAGGAAGGGAAATGGATGGCAGTGGGGAGTTAACTATTACTTCTTTGATGCTTCGTGCAACATAGCGGTAAAAAGCACCGTAAAGACATAGAATAAATAGCACGTTGTCCACCAAAAATCGAAAAGAAATTTTTAATTTTTATACAAATTCTGTAAGCATAATTATAATATATGTTATGTTTGTGTAGAATTAAAAGTATAATTATAATATTGCCGTGCCGGATAGACAAACTATAGTTCGCCCACTTTACTTAGCAAGAGTAGAACCCTTTATTGGTAAATCTTTGATTAAGATCTTTACTGGTCAGCGTCGTGTAGGAAAGAGTTTTTTGTTATTTCAAGTAATGCAAATTATTCGTGAAAAAGATAGTAAGGCCTGCATTATATACATCAACAAAGAGGATTTAACATTTTCTGATATTAAGACGGCAGAAGATTTAAATGATTACATACAGCAGCACAAAGCACATAGAGGGAAGACATTTATTTTCATAGATGAAATTCAAGATATTGAGCATTTTGAAATTGCCCTTCGCTCCCTCCTCTTGGACGAGAATCTGGATGTGTATTGCACCGGAAGCAATGCCAATATGCTGTCACGAGATATAGCAGGAGTTCTAAGTGGCCGATATATAGAAATCAATGTTTATAGCCTTTCATACGAGGAGTTTTTGGTTTTCCATCGATTAGACGACAAAGCCGCTACATTAGACCAATACCTCAGATATGGTGGCTTGCCTTATCTAATGCACCTGACGCTTAGTCCCGAAGTCGTATATGAATACTTGAAGAATATTTACACCACGATTTTATTTAGAGATGTTGTAAATCGGTATGGAGTGCGCAACACTGTTTTCTTGGAGCAATTAGTGGCCTTTTTATCTTCTAATATTGGCAGTATATTTTCGGCTAAAAAGATCAGTGATTTCTTAAAGGTACAAAAGGTGAACATGGCTCCGAATCAAGTGACACTTTATCTGCATCATTTATGTAATGCCTTTTTAATCCATCAAGTTCGACGTTATGATATTACCGGAAAGAGGCTGTTTGAGATAGGCGAAAAATACTATTTTGAAAACTTTGGAATCCGAAATGCGTTGTGGGGATATAGAATAGAAGATAGGGCAAAGATTATGGAGAATGCGGTTTACAATCACCTACTCATCTCTGGATATACAGTTGAAGTCGGAATTTTGGGTGATAAGGAAATTGATTTCATTGCCCAAAAGCAAGGGGAGAAGCTTTATATTCAAGTGGCATTATCACTAAATGATGAAAAAACCATCAAAAGAGAATTTGGCAATCTTCAAAAAATTCAAGATAACTATCCAAAGATGGTCATCACTATGGAGAGCTTTTCAGGCAATACTTACGAGGGGATTTTAAATATTGATTTGCGAAGTTTCCTAACCAATAAATGGGGTCTTTGATTTATTTGAAAAAACAGTGGACAATCATCTTAAAGATTGATGAGATTGGAGGGATTGATTCAATTTCAAATCAATCTCCCCTCAATCTCTTTTCAATCCCTTTCTATCTTTGGGCTATCTTTAAGTTGAAAGTTCTATGAAAAGTATTGCGTATGATAAATACTAAAAAACAATCCATCAAGTTAAAAGATTTGGTCTATGCTCAGGAATGGTTGAGTGTCAGCTATATTTTGATTGAGCTTTATCCTGAAGCAAAGGAGGACATCGATAAATATAAGGCTGTATATAATGAATTAAGAACTATTGAACCTTCCGAAACATCCATAATTCTGGAGATGGATCGTATGTGGGAGGAGGGTGAGGAAACCAATCTTGCTTCTGTTTATGGCTATGATCCTACTTTGCCTGATGATTCGATATCGAAAGGAATTGCCATAGAGTTTAGGCCGTGGCAGGAATGGTTAATCTATGAATTAGGCATAGATGCAAAGGAGGAGTGGACTGATTTGGAGATTATCTGCCACGCTCTGGTAGAAATGACATTAGAGGGATGGACACAGTTGGAAGTAAGGCAAAGTTTAGAAGAAATAATAGGACGAGTTACTGAGATTAAAGATGAGTATTTTCGAGACAAGTAAAATAAGGAATAACCGGATTTTACTTGTAGCGATTCAGTCTTAGAATATGGGCGCAAACGGCCTTTATAATCATTTTTTAATTATATGATTAATGCTTAAATAAAAACACCTTTGGACTTTTTTTAATATTAATAAGTTTGTTACTCAATTAAGTTTTATTGTTGTCTAAATTACTCCGATATTATCACACCTTAAAGTATCTGAAATGGATTCAAATAAAGTATCGCCTTCTTTATTTAGTAAAAAATAAATTAAAGTGGGAATCACCGATACCCGTATTTAATGGAATTACCCATCCAATTTCCTTCGAATATATTGTGCCATTATGCTCGTCTTGGTTAGGCAAGAATTCTTTTCGCTTTCTCAATAAAGTAGAAGATTTTGGTCAGACTATTGACTGGAATTTTAATCAAAATGGGAAACTCTGGACCTACAATCTCAATTATTTTGAGTGGTTGTTTCAGCCGGAGATGAGCAAAGAGGAGGGCTTAGAATCGATAAGGCGATATATGGCTGATCGAGCGAGCCTAAAAGATGGTTTGGAGCCTTTTCCCACCTCACTACGATTGATTAATTGGATAAAATTTGTCCTCTATCACAATATAAAAGATGAAAAAATCAATGGAACGATTCATCAAGATGCCTATTCTTTATTAGGGCGGATAGAATATCATTTATTGGGAAATCATCTCTTAGAGAATGGTTTCGCATTATTTATCGCAGGATGTTATCTGGAAGATAGAAAATTGTACCGAAAAGGAAAAGCCATTTTGCAATCAGAACTCGAGGAGCAGATTTTGGCTGATGGCGGGCATTTTGAGCTGTCAGTGATGTACCATCAATTGATGTTTTTCAGATTAATGGATTCGATTCAGGTTTCTGACGATACTACTTGTTTGGGTTATGAAATGAATGCTTATTTACGGCAGAAAGCGGCGATGATGTATTCCTGGTTGAGACAGATGACAACTGAAACCGGGCTTTTCCCTCATTTTAATGATAGCGCAAAAGGAATTGCACCACGAGTGGATGATTTAATCAAATATGCGAAGTTTTTAAAAGTAGCGCATATCCAACTACCATTATTTGATTCCGGCTATCGAAAATTTAGCACATCCAATGCCACACTATTTATGGATATTGGTAAAGTAGGTCCCGATTATATCCCGGGGCATGCACACGCTGATACTTTTTCATTTACATTGTTTCACAAAGAGCGCCCAATAATAGTAGAAGCCGGGACATCCACATACGAAGTAGGGAACAGACGGGATATAGAAAGATCAACATCCAGTCACAATACGGTGGAAATCAACGGGACAAATAGCGTGGATGTTTGGGGTGGATTTCGTGTTGCTGAGCGACTAACAGTTACCTTACAGGAAGATAAAGAAGACTATGTAGCTGCGACTCATGATGGCTATCGACAATTTGGGCTTACACTGCAGCGTAGTTTTAAGATGAATGAAAATGGTTTTGAAGTCAAGGATACTATTCACCCTACAACATCCCGGACTCATTCCATTGCTTATCTTCATTTGCATCCGGAAGTAACAATAGAACAGGTAAATCCTTGTCAATTTGTATTAAGCAATCAAATAAGTCTAAGCTTTTCAGCAGGTGTTGATGTAGAAATAGAACCGTATTTATTTAGTGAGGAATGGAATACATTGATACCGGCACAAAAATTGAAAATCAAGTTTGTTAACCAATTGACAACTACCATAACGCTGTAAGATAGAATAGGATGAAAATTCTCTTTTTGACCGATAATTTTCCACCTGAAGTTAATGCGCCCGCCAACCGGACGTATGAACACGCGAAAGAATGGGTGAAACAAGGCATCGATGTGACCGTCATAACTTGTGCACCGAATTTTCCGAAAGGAAAGGTGTATGAAGGGTACAAAAATAAATTCATCCAGACTGAATATCTCGATGGAATTAAGGTGATACGTGTGTGGACATATATTACGGCAAATGAAGGGACTATAAAGCGGATATTGGATTATTGTAGCTTTAGTTTTATGGCCTTTTGGGCAGGACTATTTATAAAAACAGATGTGATTATTGCTACATCGCCACAGTTTTTCACAGCTTTGTCGGGGCGGTGGCTTTCCTTCTTTAAGCGTAAACCCTGGATCATGGAAGTACGTGACTTATGGCCTGAATCCATCGTCGCAGTGGGTGCTATGAAGAAAGGGAAAGTCATTCAGTTTTTTGAATGGCTCGAAAAGCGATTGTATAAAAGCGCCAATCACATTGTGGTTGTAACAGATTCCTTTAAACAGAAGATTATCGAAAGAGGGATTGATGAGAGGAAAATAAGTATCCATAAAAATGGAGCTAATCTGGAGATGTATACGGCGCGTCCCAAGGATAAGGATTTGGTGAAAGAATACCGACTCGAGGGAAAGCTTGTCTTTGCCTACATCGGTACACATGGGATGGCACATGGACTTGACTTTGTATTAAAAAGCATTGCTAAGATTCAGGAAGGTCACCCGGATATTCATTTTCTTTTTATAGGTGATGGTGCAGAAAGAAATAATCTGATAGCGCTCAAAGAAAAATTGGGACTTAAAAACACTACTTTTATTCCTTCTGTAACCAAAAACGAAGTAATTCGATATCTGTCATTGATGGATTTTGCATTAGTCAATTTAAGGAAAAGCGATACTTTCAAAACAGTGATTCCTTCTAAGATATTCGAAGCAGCAGCTATGGAGAAACCTATTTTTTTAGGTCTGGAAGGAGAAACAAAGGGGATTATAGAGAAGTATAATGCAGGTCTTTGTTTTGAGCCCGAAAATGAAGCAGATTTTATATTAAAATTGGAAGGAATCACCGAACCATCGAAGTATAAGAAGTTTTTAGATGGGTGTAAAAACTTAGTAGCAGATTTTGACCGAAAGCAAATTGCTGTGAACTTACTTGAGGATATCAAAGCGGCAGCAAAATTATAAGACTTATTGTTACCTGTATGAGTTGGGGATATTAACAGCAAAGTTTTAAGCTAAAAGCATAGCGAGACATTGTGGTAAGAGAGAACCGCAAAGTTTCACAAAGTACAGCACAAAGGTTTCACAAAGTCTATAATTAGGATAAAACATTGCGAGACATTGCGTAAAACATTGCGCGACATTGCGGTAAGAGATCCACAAAGTACAGCGCAAAGTATCGCAAAGTCTTTTTTTGTAGAAACACTAAGAAACATTGTGAGACATTGCGTAAATCTTTGCCTGACATTGTGGTAAAAGGAAAACCTCAAATTTTTATATAACCTGTTGAAAAAGTAAATATCCATGACTGAAAATGCCATATCCAAAGAAGTTCTAAATGCCGCGTATAAAGTGCATACAGCATTAGGTCCGGGACTACTAGAATCTGCATATCAGGAATGTTTGTTTTATGAAATAAAAAATTTAGGATTAAGAGTTGTTAAAGAGTGGCCGATTCCTCTCGTATATAAAGAAGTACAATTAGAATGCGGATATCGAGCCGATTTATTTATTGAAAGTAAATTTATTGTTGAAGTAAAATCAGTAGATGCTTTAAATGATATTCATTTGGCTCAGATATTAACTTATTTAAAAATAGCGAATGTGCCATTAGGTCTATTGTTAAACTTTAACGTTAAGAGTCTAAAGGACGGAATCAAACGGGTAATAAATTCCAATTGAAAATTGATTTATACATTGCGAGACATAGCGAGACATAGCGTAAAACATAGCGCGACATTGTGGTAAGAGCGAACCGCAAAGTTTCGCAAAGTACAGCGCAAAGTCTTTAATAAGGATAAAGCATTGTGAGACATTGTGTAAAACCTTGCGAGACATTGTGGTAAAAGAAACCACAAAGGTATCACAAAGTCCGGCACAAAGTTTCGCAAAGTATTATGAAGTAAAGAACATTGCAAGACATTGCGTAAAACATTGTGAGACATTGCGGTAAAAAAGAAACCGCAAAGAATTTAAAAAACAAAATGGAACTCAATGAAAACCAATTTGTAGTTCCCTACTAAATGAATTATGTTTTAAAAACATTATCTTTGTAAAACATAATAATTAAAAAATGAAATTTGTTGATAGAAAAGAAGATATCTCAAGGATCGAAAGGGTTATATCTTACTCTGAATCAACATTGACCATAATTTACGGGAGAAGAAGGATCGGTAAATCCAGATTAATAAAAGAGGTTGTAGGGACAAAAGGAGTATATTTTATGGCCGATCAATCGGAGGCTATCCGTCAGCGCGAGCTATTTGCTTCTGTTATCAGTCAAAAAATACCCGGATTTGATGCTGTAATCTATCCGGACTGGAACACATTGTTTGAAAGTTTAAATCATCGTATAGAAGATCAGATGGTCATTTGTATTGATGAATTTCCATATTTAGTGAAGAGTTCACCCGAACTCCCTTCTGTTTTGCAGCGGATAATGGACAACAAGCATACGTTAAATTATCATTTAATACTATGTGGATCTGCACAGCAACTGATGTATGGTTTGGTGATGAATGCTACTGATCCATTGTATGGTAGAGCGGATGAAATATTAAAAATCCAGCCAATACCATTAAAGTATATGCAGGAAGTGTTACAATGTTCTGCAGTAGAAACAATCAACGAATATAGTATATGGGGCGGTATTCCCC
>CAKUWM010000095.1 GCA_934699305.1 uncultured Saprospiraceae bacterium
ATTGTTCTCGTTTTCCACTAAAAAAATGAGCTGATAAAACTCAATCAAATTAGAGAAGGCTTTTGCAACGGTCTTAGAATAATAGATTATAGGCTACCAAAGATTGTAATTTAAAGAAAAACATATTTATTTATGGGAGGATATGGAGAAAGAAAGTTGTTAGGGAAAGAATTGAAGGAGAAATCTGAACAAAGATAACTGACAATAAAACAAAAGCTGAATCATCCTTTACGATTTTCCCGTTTTACAGATTTTTTAACCATTGATATATATTTACGTCTTTAGGAATTCTAAGTTTTTTGCGTAGTCTGTATTTCTTTGTTTGGACTGTTTTCGGTTGAACAAAGGTAAAACCCGCGATTTCCTTTGAAGAAAAATTAAGCCAAATCATTGCACACAAGGTTAATTCTGTATTTCGTAGTTTAGGGTTTACCTCTAAGAGTTTTTCGCAGACATCAGGGTACACTTCTTGAAATCTTGCCAAAAAAGAAGGATGGTTTTCTTGAGCTAATGTTACCACTTCATCAAAAGCAAGATTTATTTTTTGTTTAAGTTTAGAAGTTTCGATTTCCTTTTGCTCGATTGCTTGGGTTCTCTCTTCCACCAATCTCAAACGCTTTTTCCTGAAGTAATATAAAATCATGAATATAATTAAAACACTTAACAAGATGCTAACAATTAAGATGGAGTATAATCTTATTCTGGTTCTATCATGGGTTTTTTCTTGCTTAACCAAAAAATTATTTACAACCGCGTTAACATTATCCTTATATTCTAAATTTATGCTGTCATTAAATTTGGTGTATTTTATAAGATACTCATGGGCTTTAGCCTCTTGATCCATTAACTGATAGGTCTCAGAAATAAGCTTATATGATAAATTAATTTCTGCATATTTCTTTATTTGTTGAGAAATATCCAAGGATTTTTCATAGAACTCAATGGCAGTATTATAATTGCCTATTGCCTTATTTAAATTTGCATCAGCTTGATAAACTATACTTCGATGGTAATTTGTAACGTCGTCTCTATCTATTAAAGCTTTGCTTTTGTCCAGATAGACGTGGGCAGAATCAATATTTCTATTGTGTTTTAGATAGTAATTTGCTATAACCGCATTAATAAACGAATTTTGTGTAATTTCCGAAGCCCTTTGAAGATAGAATAATGTTGAGTCAATGACAAATTCAGTATCTAAAAACGCATGTGCTTTATTGGCATACAAATTAAACAAGTTATTAGGATGAAGATTTGGCTCATTCTTTTTATAGAGAGCGATTCCTTTATTAAGGTAATCCAGAGCTCTTTTATTCATTTTCAGTCTTGAATAATTTCTACCATAATTAGCATAAGCTTTAATTCGTAAATCAGAGTCATACTTGTCAGTGAGATCTTGATCCACTAAATCTAAATATCGAAGACTTTCCGAATGTTCTCCAAAAGTACAGAGAAAGCCACTTATCCTGATATAAGCAGCATTAACCGCCCTAGTATAATCAATATTTTTTGCATTTTCGGCTAGACTAATATTTAAGAGTAAAGCATCTTCTAACTGTCCATTTTTTATAAGAATGGGTAGTACATTGTTATTAATGCTGTCAATTTGACTTTTAGTTAATTGCTGGACTACAACAATATTTTTAGGAAGAATAAACAGAACAAAAATATAAATAATTCGCAGGTGCATTAATAAATGGAATTAACTTTGAATAATGAATCGTTTGATCGATGACAATTAATGATATTTAAAAATAACCATCCCAGTAAATATGGGTTATTAAATAAAGGTAAGCAAAAAAGTGCATCAAGCCTACTCACCTTGTCCTAGGATTTATCATTTCTACCTTACCACCCCAAGCTTTTTATTTTTGAATAAATTCTCATTTATTAATTGATTGAGAAGATTGAATAAAACAATTCATTTATAAACCCATCTGTCAAAACTTATGGACTCCATTTAATTCCCATTACCTAATATTTCAATCCATTGTTTTAAGTATGCGATATTCCCAACTGGGTCGCCATGTGCTTTCCTACCTTTAGGCACCTCCAAATCAAAGGCATAAATATGATCTTTAGGAATATCCATCGCCTCATAAGATTGATTAATCGTTTTTGAGGCAGGTTCCCTAACATGATAAGTTCCATAATACCTATTGACTGGCGTTATGCTCTTTTTAAAATACCATGGCGCGATCTCTTTTGTATCGGAATCGGAATAATCCCAACCTCCAGAAAAAGAGATTGCTTTATAGACTAATTTCTGTTTGGCAATAAAGGTTGCCATTCCGCCTCCTTGGGATTGACCTATCACTGCGATTTCCTCCCATTTTGGGTTACCTCCATCCAAATACAAATCCCAATTGCCATCTTTATCATTTTTAGTTAAATATACTAACAGTTTTGTAAGTCTATTTACTATAGCATCTTGAGGTTTATCAGCAATTAAGGCGAACGAATTATTTCCAAAAACTCTCTTTTGTCTAAATTCTTCGGCACAGTTTATATTATTTTTAAGTACTTCCCCTCTACATATTTGAGCTATTGCAACATTATTTATGTAAGACAAATTGATTACCCGGTAACCCTGTTGAATAGCAGTGAAAAAAAGTTTCTTTGGTCCCTTTGTCGCGAATCCATTGGTTCCTGATAAAAACAATAAAAGCTTGCCTTGTTTCATATTGGAATCATAAGCAACAAAATGGGGGGTATTAGCGGTGCTGATCCTCGGGTCCGTTATAGACGGTAAAATTTCAAAAGTCGAAATTGAATCAGAGAATACGGAATTAGTTTGAGCAATGATACAATTTCCAAATAAAACAGACAACAATAAAGAAATAAACAACTGTTTCATAATTTTTATTTAAATTAATAGTAGGTGTAAGGTTGTATTCTAATTTTCATTATACAATAACGTTTAATTCCTTTCCTATTTTCAAAAATGCTTCAACTGCCTTATCAATATGTTCCACTTCATGTGCTGCTGATAGCTGTACTCTTATCCTTGCTTTACCTTTCGGAACAACAGGAAAATAAAATCCAATGACATAAATTCCTTCCCCCAATAAGCGTTTAGCAAATTCCTGTGCTAATTCCGCATCTTTCAGCATTATCGGAACGATTGGATGCCCCCCCTCAATAATATCAAACCCAACCTCCATCATTTTGGCCCTGAACAACATTGTATTCCTTTCTAATTTGTCTCTAAGAAAAGTTGAATTAGAAAGTAGCTCAAGCACTTTCAAAGAAGCCCCTACAATCACGGGAGCCAAAGTATTGGAAAACAAATAAGGTCTAGAATGTTGCCTAAGTATCGTCACTATTTCTTTTCTTGCTGCAGTAAAACCACCTGAAGCGCCACCGAGGGCCTTTCCATAGGTTCCTGTAATTATATCAACACGATCGATTACATTGTGATATTCATGTGATCCCTTACCATTTTTACCAATAAATCCAGTGGAATGTGAGTCATCGACCATAACTAAGGCGTCATATTTATCTGCTAAATCACATATCTTATCCAGTTGGGCAATAGTTCCGTCCATAGAGAACGATCCATCGGTCACAATAAGCTTTCGTCGCGAACCGTAGGCTTGTTTAAGTTTTTCTTCCAAATCACCCATATCGTTATGCCTGTATCTAAATCTATTTGCTTTACATAACCGAATTCCATTTATAATGGAAGCATGGTTTAGCTCATCAGAAATAACGGCATCCCCCATTGACAAAATTGGTTCAAAAAGCCCTGCATTTGCATCAAATGCTGCGGCATAAAGAATACAGTCTTCCATTCCCAGAAACTCAGCCGTTTTTCGTTCTAATTCCTTATGGATATCCTGTGTTCCACAAATAAACCTTACAGATGAGAGCCCAAAACCATAAGCCTGCAATGTCTTCACCCCTGATGAGATTACCTCCGGGCTTGCAGCAAGTCCCAAATAATTATTTGCACAAAAATTTAACACCCCTCGTTTTGCTGTAGTATCTATCGATGAGCCTTGCATTGATGTTATAACACGCTCCTCCTTATAAAGTCCATTGGATTTTATTTCTTCAATTTCTTTGATGAGCTCAAGCTTTACTTTTTTGTACATAATTTATTAAATGGTGTTTTCTGTCCTATATTTTTCTTTCAAATTCTCTATCATATCTTCAGTCATTGTTTCCAAAGAGTACTCAGGTTTCCAATTCCAATCCTTCTTAGCTATCGAATCATCCACACTCATTGGCCATGTATCAGCAATAGCTTGTCTAAAATCCGGTTGATAAATTACTTCAAAATCAGCGTAAATATTTTTTAAAGATGCCACAATTTCTTCTGGACTAAAGCTTACACCTGAAATATTATAGCTAGTTCTAATGGTAATCTTATCTAGCGGTGCGTCCATAATCTCTATGGTAGCCCTAATGGCATCATCCATATATATCATTGGCAATACGGTTGTCGGCTTTAAAAAACACTCAAATCTTTCCTGTTTCACTGCTTTATGGTATATTTCAACAGCATAATCCGTGGTACCGCCCCCTGGTAAGGACTGGTATCCGATCACTCCAGGGTATCTTATGGAACGCACATCCAAACCATACTTTCTAAAATAGTAGTTGGCCCAGTTTTCTCCTGATGCCTTACTCATTCCGTATACAGTCGAAGGGGTTAAATTCGAAAATTGCAATGTGTTTTTCCGACTTATATTTTCACCAAATACCGCGATTGAACTAGGAAAAAAAACCTTGTCAACGCTATGAATCCTTGAAACCTCCAAAACATTGAACAGACTATTCATATTAATATTCCATGTGTCCAAAGGCGACTTCTCCCCATTGGCGGACAATATTGCGGCCAAATGATAGATTTGAGTAATTCCGTATTTCAATACTATTGCTTCCAGCGCCTTAAAATCTGTTGCATCCAGAGTTTCAAAAACACCTTCAAAATTAACTTGCTGGTATAAATCCGAAGCAACAATGTTATTCCTTCCCCATTTATCACGAAGTTTTCCTGTTAAAACACTACCAAGCTGCCCACTTGCACCAATGACAAGGATTTTTTCAATTTTCATTTTTATCTTATTAATTAGAAGAGTAAAACTATAAAATACTCTAGCAAACAACAATTTACAACTCCATTTTATTATAAAATAAGAATATTATACTGACAAAGAATCAATAAGCAGTATTATTTACTTTTACGAATACATTTACTCGTTTCATTAAGGAGTTTTATCTGCAGTTATCATCCTTAACAGTATGGACTAAAAAGAAATTCCAATTTAAATCCTATTCACAAAAGTGTTTTGAGGTTTTATAAAAACATCCTTATTAAAATTATAAAAGCTATATCTGGTATGAACGGATCAAAAGATCAACAGTTTCCTTTTATTGCTAATCAGCTTTTCACTTCCCACCGGCAGGTAAGTTATCTTCCCAAAACTTTTCCATTGTTTGACGTAAATGATAAGTGGTATTTTCTCTTTCTCTAACCGAATGGGACCGCATAGGATACGACATCATATTGAAGGTTTTATTATATTTGATCAGTTTATCAACTAACATTTCAAAACTTTGGTAATGCACATTATCATCTGCAGTGCCATGAATTAACATTAAATTCCCTTGTAAGTTTTGAGAAAAATTAATAGGAGAACCGTTATAATATCCCTCGGCATTATCTTCCAAAAGACCCATATAACGCTCTTGATAAGTAGCATCATACAATCTTTGATCCGAAACAAAAGCCACGGCAAGTCCTGACTTATAGATTTCCGGATATTTGAACATCATATTTAAGGTCATCGAACCTCCACCACTCCAACCCCAAATACCAACCCGGTCTGCGTCAATAAATTTATAAGTGTCCAATATTTTACGTGCTGCCTTGCTTTGATCTTCGGATGCAAGAATACCTATCTTTCTGTATATGGACTTACGCCAATTTCTTCCTCTGGGCGTATTCGTTCCTCTATTATCCACACACATTACAATATATCCTTTCTGGGCCATATATTGGTGCCACAAGTCTTCTCTATCCCAATTATCCTGGACCTTAGAGCTAGCGGGTTCACCATAGACAAAAAACAATAAAGGATATTTTTTATTAGGGTCAAAATCAATGGGTTTTATCATCCAACCATCCAAAACATCATCACCAATATCTACTTTAATAAAATCTTTAGGCTTAAGGCCTAAGGCGTCATATTTCTGCATTAACTCATAATTGTCTTCCAATATCCTAATTTCCTCATGATTGGGGAGACTCACTAATGAGTATCTTTTTGGTGTCAATGAATTCTGAAAAACTTGAATTCCCCATTTGGCATCAGCAGAAATCTGATAAGAACTTTGACCGGCAAAAACTTGTGGGGTAATTCTTTCAGCATTTCCTTTGCCATCCAAACGACTTTTATACAAATAACGCTGTGTGAAATTGTCAGGTGAGGCGATATAGTAAACATAGCCCCCCTTGGCATCAATATAATTTATATTTACCACATCAAAATCACCTTTCGTTATTAGTTTTATTTCTTTTCCATCTCTTGAAACCTTATATAAATGCATCCATCCATCCCGTTCACTCGACCAAGTAAAATATCGCTCTCCCTGTAACCATAGAATATTATCATTAAGCTCAAGAAATGCATCTTCTTTTTCAGTTAAAATATTAGTTATAGACATTGAATTAACATCACCTATCCATACTTTATTCGTGTTTTGTCGACGGTTGAGCTGCTGAATCATGACCTCTTTCGAATTGGGGATAAAATCCATACGTGCTAAATAATTGTTTTTTGGATCTCCAGGAATATCAAACCATTTTGTTTCACCCCCATCTGAAGAAGCTACTCCAATTTTCACAGCTGAAAGTTGCGTCCCTACTTTTGGATAAGGGAAAGGGACGAGTTTTGAATATATAGAATCCAAATTATTTATCATATAAAACGTTCCAACGTCCTTCGTGTCGGATTGCCAATAAGCTATATGATTCCCATCAGGACTCCACCTGAAACCGTCCCTACAGTTCAATTCCTCTTCATAAACCCAATCAAACGTTCCATTAATTATAGTGTCACTTCCATCTGACGTTATTTTAGTGATTTCTTCACTTAACAAATCCTCAACAAATATGTTATTTTGGCTTACATAAGCTACTTTTGAAGCATCAGGAGAAAATTTTGCAAACATTAAAGTTGCTTCAGGCAAGGATTCCCCTAATTGTTTTATGGTATTATTCTTTAAATCAAATATCCAATAATCCCCCCTCGTATGATGCCTCCACACCTTACGGGTATTAGTAAACACCAGAAGTTTAGAGTTGTCATCTGACCAATCGTAGTCAGAAATCTCAATAGGCCCTGATTTGCCCTCTGGGATTAGACTGGCGGCAGAAATAACCACAGACCTCTTCCCCGTACTAGTTTCATATCTAATAATATCCTTCCCACCAATTTCCATGTTTTTTTCTAAGGTGGAATAACTATTATTATCTTTCATCCAACGCAACGGTCCAAAGCTTTTTTGGACATAAACATTGTTTTTATACATGTCCTCCAACAATAAGGGCTGACTTTTTTGAGCTCTTACATTAAACGTCAAAAGCATTAGAAATCCGACGCTAATAATTATATTTTTTTTCATGGCTTGAATTTTCTTAAATTGTTAGTTTAGTATTAAATGACTGGCTAAATTCTTATCCACATAGAGATAGTAAAGTTAAATCCTACAAATAGTTAAGTTCAGGATTTCATCGTGTTTTTATGGAACGCTCATCAAAGTCATCCTTTAAAACCACTGTCTTTTACCATACTCTTCTTTAAATGTTTCAGCATATTGAACTTCAAAATTAAATGGCCATATACAAGATGAATAGAATTTATCGAACGAATCACAACCATATTCAGAAAAAATATAATTTAGCAATAACTTTATACCTTAACACAAACAACTGCAATTCTCAATAAGTCCAATTTAATTTCCTTTCAAAACCCAAAACGCAGACAATTTTACTATCTTAGGAATCTATTAAATTTAAAAAAAATGAGTCCTATAGATAAAATTGACAATATCGATTTAGAGATTCTAAGGATCCTTCAAATCGATGCGAAAAAAACCACCAAAGAGGTAGCTCAACAACTTAATTTATCAACTTCACCTGTCTATGACCGTATTAAAAGATTAGAAAAATCGGGCTATATAAAAAAATATGTTGCCCTTTTAGACAAAAAACTTATTTCCAGACCCGTAACAGCAATCTGCATGGTATCTTTAAGGTATCATGATGAGGGTTTTATTGATAAATTCGATCAACAAATTAAATCGCTTAAAGAAGTTCAAGAATGTTATCATATGGCAGGAAAAGTGGATTTTTTTTTGAAAATAAATCTACAAAGCTTGGAATGTTATCATGAATTTGTTCGCTTAAAACTATCCAAAATAGAAAACATAGGAGTTTTAGAAAGTTATTTTGTTTTAAAAGAAATATTTGATAAAACTGATTTCTATATTTAGGGTTATAAATGGTTAGGTATACTTATCTAAAACAAAATAGTCTTCAAGCCTAAAAGCAATTAACATCTCTTATGTATGCTAATTAAAGCACTCTATAATTGATTTTCTAAAGTTTGTTACGCCCAATAATGGTCCATTTACTTCTTGTTAGTCCTTTTCATTTCTCAAACAAATTATAATAATGTGCGGCTGCTGCTAGATCTTCCAATGCATGTCCTACAGATTTAAATAAAGTTATCTGTTTTACGTTGCTTCTACCGGTATATTTTTTGGTAGCCATTGAAAACAAGTCTGCTTTGATATCATTTTCTGACAATACTCCAGTGTTTAACGGAATCACGATATCGCCACTTTCTTTTAACCCACCTTCATAGGTATCCACAAACACTTCCGATTTGCTTATGGCCTCATTATCAGCTTCCCGCATATCGGGACGATAGGCGCCCACAAGGTCTATATGTTGACCAGGTCTTAAGTATTTGCCCAAAACAAGTGGTGTTGGCGAAAGTGTGGCAGAAGAAATGATATCTACATCGCTAATTTTATCTTCAATATTCTTTATAGGGGTTATTTCGAATTTCTCCCCTCTCAATGCCTCACAAATAGCCTCCGTCTTATCAAAATTTCTACCCCAAACAAAAACTTGTTCAATGGGCCTAACACTTGCATGAGCCTTAATAAGGTTTGGA
>CAKUWM010000096.1 GCA_934699305.1 uncultured Saprospiraceae bacterium
GCCAATGATGGAACTCGTATTTCTATCAATGCACAACAGGCTAAGGATTTTAGAGCTGGTAATATCGAATCTCTGATGATTAACCACCCGCACGATTGTGCAGTTTGTGACGAAGGCGGGGAATGTCACTTACAAGATATGACGGTCATGAGTGGGCATAATTATAGAAGATACCGTTTCCAGAAGAGAACACATATAAATCAGGATCTCGGACCATTTATCAATCATGAGATGAATAGATGTATCCAGTGTTATCGTTGTGTTCGTTTTTACAACGATTATGCGGGAGGCGGCGACTTTGGAGTTTTTGCATCCAGTGGTAGGGTTTATTTTGGACGTAGTGAAGAAGGTACCTTGGAAAGTGAATTTAGTGGCAACCTTGTTGAAGTCTGCCCCACAGGTGTTTTTACCGACAAAACGTTGCGTAAGCATTATACAAGAAAATGGGATTTGACCAGTTCTCCTTCAATTTGCCATGGTTGTTCATTGGGATGTAACATACTTTCCTCCGAAAGATATGGTAAGGTTAGAAGAGTCATGACTCGATTTAATGGTGATGTTAACGGTTATTTCCTATGTGATAGAGGTCGATTTGGGTATGAATATGTCAATGATGAGAAAAGATTAACCAGATTAGCCCAAAAAGACGATACAAAAGGCTCTGATGTTATCGAGTCTGTTCAGAAAATAATTGCTTCTAATCCAAAGATGATTGGTATTGGCTCACCTCGCGCTTCTTTGGAATCTAATTTTATGCTAAAACAGTTGGTTGGAGCTGACAACTTTTATAATGGAATACCTACCATAGAGAATGAGGTTGTA
Source organism: uncultured Saprospiraceae bacterium (assembly GCA_934699305.1). Lineage (GTDB taxonomy): Bacteria > Bacteroidota > Bacteroidia > Chitinophagales > Saprospiraceae > Parvibacillus. The sequence continues at coordinate 823 of CAKUWM010000096.1, forward strand.
AATGAAGTCTTGGAAGTACTGACTAATGGAAACGTTAAGACACCTTCCCTTGCTGAAATTGAAAGCTATGACACTATCTTTGTATTGGGTGAAGATGTTACCAATACATCTCCAATGATCGCGTTGGCATTGCGTCAAGCAGTGAAAAACCAACCCAATGAAAAAGCGTTTGCCTTGCGAATACAGCATTGGAATGATGCTGCTATCCGTGAAGTTGTCCAGGATGAAAAAGGACCATTTTATGTGGCTACTCCTTATGCCACAAAGTTGGAAGAGATTTCAACTTTAAATTTACATGGCGATACTTCACATTTATTGGATACCGGAAATAAAATTCATGATTTTATACTAAAAGGTGGAGAGCATCAGTCTGAAAGTGATTTTGCATATAAAGTAGCTAATGCTTTGACCCTTTCTAAAAAGCCTCTTATCGTTTCCGGTTGTGGAATGATGAGCAAGGAAATAATTCGATGTGCTATGAATATAGCCGGTGCCTTGAAATTTACTGGTAAAGATGTGGGTATTGTTTATTCTGTTCCCGAAGTGAATTCTATGGGTGTAGCTATGTTGGGAACGGCTGGATCGTTAGATGGTGCTATGCAGCGCGTTTCCGAGGAGAAAGATATAACTGCTTTTGTTTTAGAAACAGATTTATTCTACCGTGCCCCATCGAAAGCAGCTGAAAACTTTTTACACAATTGCCAAAATACCATCATAATTGATTCCATGGAAAATGAATCAACCCAATATGCGGATTATATTCTTCCTGCAGGGACGTTTGCAGAATCAACCGGTACAATGGTTAATAACGAAGGTCGTGCACAAAGATACTATCAGGTCTTTAAGCCAAATAATGATATAAAAAGCTCATGGGCATGGTTGGATATACTTCTTCATCAAGCGGAAGAATCAAGAAATTTCGATGCCGTATTGGGTGATATGGTCTCACAAGTGGGGATATTTTCAAAAATTATAAATTTAGCTCCTAATGCTGATTACCGAATAGGTACACAAAAAATACCAAGGGAGTCTCATAGGTATAGTGGAAGAACCTCAATGAATGCTAATGTAAGTGTTCATGAACCAATGCCTCCAAAAGATGAAGATTCACCATTAAGCTATACTATGGAAGGATTTCATGGTCAACCGCCATCTTCTGATATTCCGTTTTTCTGGTCACCGGGATGGAATTCAGTTCAATCTATTAATAAATATCAAATTGAAGTGGGAGGGCCTTTACATGGTGGAAACCCCGGGATTAGATTAATTGAACCAAAGGATAATGGCAAATCTTATTTTGAGTTTGAAAAGTCTTCAAAAAATGGAGGAAAGTATGAGGTTTTACCAAGATGGCATATTTTTGGTTCAGAAGAGTTGACTTCAAAAAGTCAGGCTATTGTAAAGCGCATTGAAGAATCAAAAGTGTCTGTTTCTGCTAATACATTGGAGTCAATTGGGGCAGATGTGAATGGTACAGTAACGATAAAGAATGATGAATTCAGTATAACTCTGCCGGTGTGTGTAGATAATAGCCTTCCGGATAATGTAATATTATTGCCTTATGGTTTAAAAGAAATTATAGGATTGCAATTCCCATTTAATACGGATACTATTGTAGGCTAATTGAATGAAAAATGAGAATTATATCAGAATGTTAAATAATAAAAACAGGATATGAACGAGACCCTGATGCAAATTTTGATAATTGTTGGTGTTCTTTTAGGAACTGTAACAATTGCTGCAGGATTGATTTATGTGGAACGTAAAATGTTGGCAGTTTGGCAACAGCGATTGGGTCCAAATAGAGTAGGTCCATTCGGTATTTTCCAGGTTTTAGCAGATATGATAAAGATATTTTTTAAAGAAGATTGGATTCCACCGTTTGTCAATAAAAAAGTTTTTATAATAGCTCCGACTATAATAATGCTCAGTATATTAATGAGTTTTGCAATAATTCCATTTGCACCCGGTATCGTTGTGGCTGATATGAATATTGGACTTTTGTTCTTTTTGGCTATGTCATCATTAGGAGCATATACTATAGTACTCGCCGGTTGGGCATCCAATAATAAGTATTCTCTACTTGGTGGAGTACGAGGAGCAGCGCAGATGATATCCTATGAAGTATTTATGGGATTATCATTGATGGGTGTGGTTATTCAAGCAGGATCTTTTAATATGACAGATATTGTCAATGCTCAGAAAGATGTGTGGTTTGTGATTCCACAAATCATAGGCTTTGTCATCTTTTTAATAGCGGGTATAGCTGAGACACACCGTTTACCATTTGACTTGCCGGAAGCAGAAAGTGAATTGATTGCCGGATTTCACTCAGAGTATTCAGGAATGAAATTCGGTATGTTCTTTGTCGGAGAATATCTTGGAATTACTTTAGTTTCTTGTTTAATTACCATTTTATTTTTTGGTGGATGGTTAGGTCCGGCGTTTTTGCCGCCAATAGTTTGGTTTTTAATAAAAATGTTTTGTTTCATCTTGTTTTTTGTTTTGTTAAGGGCAGGTCTTCCTCGTCCTCGATATGATCAATTAATGAGTTATGGATGGAAATTATTGTTACCGTTGGCATTATTAAATGTACTGGTTACCGGTGCAGTTGTATTGTTGACACAATAAATAAATAGCTATGTTTAGTAATATACGTTCATTATGGATGGTTTTTCTGAAAATGTTCAGCAAAAGGGTTACTATCAAGTATCCTGAAGAAAAACCATATTTGCCACCTCGTTGGAGAGGTCGTATTGTCTTATCACGAGATCCGGATCACAATGAGAGGTGTGTTGCTTGTAACTTATGCGCTGCGGCATGTCCGGTAGATTGCATATCATTACAGGCGACTGAAGATGAGAACGGACGACGATATCCCGAATATTTCAGGATAAATTTTTCTAGGTGTATTTTTTGTGGTTTGTGTGAAGATGCTTGTCCGACCTATGCAATTCAGCTTACTCCAGATTTTGAAATGGGAGAATATGTGCGTCAAAATTTAGTGTATGAGAAAGAAGATCTTTTGATTGACGGCATGGGTAAATATCATGGCTATAGTTACTATGAACAAGCTGGTGTCGCTGTGGGAGTGAAGCCTAAAGGTGGAGGGGACAATGAATTAGAGCCGGTTGATGTTAGAACATTATTACCTTAATCATTAGAAGATTGACTGAATGAAGATCATATTTTATCTATCTGCAATAGTAGCCATATTATCGACCATTATGGTTGTGACAAGGAAAGAAGCCGTTCATGCTTTTTTGTATTTAGTCGTATCGTTATTTTCGATAAGTGTCATATTTTTTATTTCGGGGGCTCCATTTGTGGCGGCTTTAGAAGTAATTGTGTATGCCGGAGCTATCATGATTTTATTTTTATTTGCAATAATGATGCTCAATTTAGGCAAAGATTCAGTGCAAAGAGAATCTCAACTGATGTCACCAAAGTCTTGGATTTTTCCTGCTATCTTATGTATTGTATTATTGGCAGAATTGATTTTTGTCTTTCGAAACGTACAATTTCAAGGTGAAGGAACTATAAAAATGATAGATGCAGCTGAAGTATCAAGTTCCCTTTTCGGAGGATACGTTTTGGCGGTTGAACTTACTGGAATGTTGTTGATAGCCGGAATTGTTGGTGCCTATCATATAGGGAAAGAAAAGAAGAGAGAATATCATCGTTATTTACAAACAAGCGACAAAGAAAATGAGTGATTTTCCATTAAATGCAGGATTGATTTTATCCGGAATTTTATTTTTAACAGGGTTATTGGGTGTTATAACTCGGCGTAATATATTGTTTACACTCATGAGTGTTGAAATCATGTTTAATGCGGCAGGACTTGCGTTTGTGTTAGCTGGAGCTCAACATGGCAAGGCTGACGGACAGGTTATGCTCATCTTTATATTAGCTATGGCTGCTGCTGAAGTGGCTGTAGGATTAGCATTAATCTTGCAGATGCACCGACTTCAACAGACTGTTGATACGGATGCAATGAATCAATTAAGAGATTAATTTAAATGAAATAAATAAGTATGAATATTTCTGATATATTGTGGCTTATACCATCCTTGCCTTTGCTTGGCTTTCTTATACTTGCTTTATTTGGTAAAAGAATTCCACGTAATTTAGTACCGATAATCGGAACAGGGGTTATAGGAATTTCCGCATTAATTACAATTTTTGTCGGATTGTCTTTTTTAAGCAATTCTGTACCAGGGGCTGTTATAGAGCAACATCTTTGGACTTGGTTTAGTATTGGTAATTTTCATCCGGAAATAACATTGCACTTGGATGCATTGTCCTTGGTTTTTATTTTTGTAATAACTTTTGTCGGTACGCTTATTCACATGTTTTCGTCAGAATATATGAAGGAAGATGAAGGGTATTCCCGATTCTTTGCATATATGAACCTATTTGTGTTTAGCATGCTCATCTTAGTACTTTCAAACGACTTATTATTGTTGTATTTAGGCTGGGAAGGCGTAGGATTATGTAGTTTTTTACTGATAGGGTTTTATTATGGAGATAAAAAGAATGCCGAATCAAATGCATACGCTGCGAGAAAATCTTTTTTAGTTACAAGGATTGGAGATACATCGATGATTCTTGGATTTTTCCTTTTAGTTAAAACATTTAATACGCTCAATATTAGTGAAATATTAAAGGCGGCACCCGATGTATGGACTACTGACAGTTCAACAGCAATTCTGGCAGCTGCATTATTATTGGGTGGGGCATTGGGAAAATCAGCCCAATTGCCTTTGCAAACATGGTTGCCTGATGCTATGGCGGGACCTTCGCCGGTCAGTGCATTGATACATGCTGCGACAATGGTAACAGCCGGAGTTTATTTATTGACAAGGACATACGTTTTATTTGAATTGGCACCTTCTGTCCAATTAGTAGTAGCTATAATCGGTGGGTTGACGTTGTTTTTAGCATCTTGTAGTGCACTTGTTCAAAGGGATATCAAAAGGGTGCTTGCCTATTCTACTATAAGCCAGATAGGGTATATGTTTTTGGCAATTGGAGTCGGTGCTTGGTCCGCAGCAGTATTTCATTTTATGATACATGCATTTTTTAAAGCACTTTTATTCCTTGGCGCAGGAGCGATTATTCTTGCTTTGCATCATGAGCAAGATATGTTTAAAATGGGTGGACTTCGAAAGAAATTGCCGGTTATATTTTGGACATTCTTATTTGGCTCTGCTGCATTGGCATCAATCCCATTGGTTACCGCCGGATTTTATAGTAAAGATGCGATATTATGGTATTCATTTGCAAGTGTAAAAGGTGGTGTTTGGCTATGGGTATTGGGTTCTGTATCTGCATTACTCACTTCAATATACACGTTTAGAATGGTATTTTTGACATTTTTTGGTGAGCAAAAGACTGAAATCAGTCATTATCCGGGTATGGCCATTAAAATACCATTGGTTATATTGGGTGTCCTATCTCTAATAGCCGGGTTTATAGAATTGCCTCATAATTTTGGGCATTTTGCTTTGTTTGGAGATTTTATGAATACAATGCTTCCTGCCGCTGTTTTAAATGATCCTGTGGGAGTAAGTGAAGGGATTTTGCAAGTTGTTGCTGGCTTGTTGGCTTTATTGGGTCTTTATATGGCATGGCAAATGTATGGTAAAGAGAATGCTGCACGTCGAGTAAGTGATATGCCATTTTCAACCGGAATGACCAATTTTTTAGCAAATGGATGGAATTTCGACAAATTATACGACATTATCTTTGTAAAGCCTTTGGTATGGTTGGCAAAAATTGATGAAAAAGACTTTGTCGATGGAATATATAGAGGAATAGGATGGTTTAACCTTGAAATGAATGAGACTTTCAGTCGCAGCCAAAATGGTAAAATGAGATACTATCTGATGGGAATCGGTCTTGGCGCATTTATTATTCTTACAATAATCTTGGCATTATGATATTAATAACTCTTTTAGCAATATTAATGGGCAGTGGCGTTCTGGCCTGGGCTGTTGCTCCTTTTAGTAAACAAGGGGCTAAATGGATAGCGTTATTGGCCTTGATAGTTGATCTTGTTTTAGTAAGCAGTATTTGGATTAATAGCGGTGGAGCCATTACGATTGGTTCTGAAACTAATTGGATAAGTTCTGTTAAGTTTAATTGGATTCCTGATTTTGGTATGACATTTCATTTGGCTATGGATGGAATTAGTCTTGTGATGACAGCTCTTACATTTTTCTTAGGTGTTATATCAATATTGGTTTCATGGAATACGATCGAAAAGAATCTGGGATTTTTTCTATTTAATATATTATGGCTGCTAGCTGGGATAACCGGAGTTTTCTTAGCAATGGACATGATGTTATTCTATTTCTTTTGGGAGATTATGTTGGTTCCTATGTACTTTGTTATGGTTATATGGGGACATGAAAAAAGCAGGTATGCCGGATGGAAATTCTTTTTATTTACTCAGATAAGTGGACTCATGATGTTGTTGTCAATATTGGGATTATATTTATATCATGGGTCTCAGACAGGAACATATAGCTTTAATTATTTTGATTTGTTGACTGCATTACCCGGAGGAGCATTATCATTTTGGTTAATGTGTGGCTTTTTAATTGCATTTTTAGTAAAACTACCTACCTTGCCTTTCCACAGTTGGTTGCCAGACGCTTATGCGGAATCACCATCAGCTGGAAGCATCATAATAGCGGGATTAATGTCAAAAACTGCCGCCTATGGGTTGTTGCGTTTTGTAGTTCCACTTTTCCCTGATGCAGCACGTGATTTTGCAACACCAGCGATGTTAATAGGTGCAGCAGCCATATTATATGGAGCGAAGTTATCTTTTGCCCAAAGAAATTTAAAAAGATTGATTGCTTTTTCCAGTTTCAGTCACATGGGATTTATATTAGTAGGGGTCTTTTCATTTAGTGCCTTTGGATATCAGGGTGTATTGATGCAGATGGTAGCTCATGGGTTGAGTATCGCCGCATTATTTATTATCTCTGAGTTTATTTTTGAACGAATTGGTACATTTGACTTAGGAGAAATGGGAGGATTCTGGAAAATGATGTCCAATATGGGAGGATTTACCTTAGTCTTTGTAATGGCTTCATTAGGGTTGCCCGGATTAGCAAATTTTGTCGCTGAATTTTTGATTTTAGCCGGAGCCTGGCAATATGATGCAGTATTAGCTACACTGGCAACTTTGGGTCTAATAGTGTCAGTCACGTATTCACTTCGAATATTGCAAAAAATATTCCATCAATCATCACAAACTAAGGGTGATGATTTGTTGGATCTGAATCCGCGTGAATGGCTAGTTTTGGGAAGTTTGACCGTAGCTATATTATGGTTAGGATTTTTTCCACAATCAGTCGTAAAAGTTGCTCAACCTGCATTTGATCGTCTTGGTAAGAATGGTGAGTCTTTTAATAATGGAAAAATGGGTATGGCTGAACCTTATAATGGGTTATTGAAAAGAAACGAAGTTGAAAAAGAAACTAAAGAAGGAGGTATCTCGTGGTAACTACAAATGAATTGGGATTTTTTATGCCGGAAATCATTCTGGCTATTGGTGCAGTCTTAGTAATGTTGGTAATTGCAATAAGGCGCAATGCCATGGTTAGTAATGTTTTGACGATATTGACTTTTGGGATAGCCTTTTATACCTTGATGGTTCAACCAGAGCAGGATAGTTTTGTTACAAATTTGTTTTATGTTGACGGTATAGGTCGTTTCTTGACTGGATTGATACTTATTAGCGCTATTGTAATAACAATATTTTCATTTCCTTATTTTAAGATTCAATCGGAAGTAAAGGAGGAGTATTATATTTTATTGATATTGGCTACATTGGGAGCTGTATGTATGGGTGTAAGCAATCATTTTGTATCATTTGTTGTATCTCTTGAGCTATTGAGCGTTTCACTTTTTGTGTTAATCGGATATTTGAGAAGTCAGAGTGCTTCTATTGAGGCCGCTTTGAAATATTTGATAATGGCAGCGGTAGCGACGTCATTTATATTATTCGGTTTTGCTTTGATTTATTCTACCACCGGGGTGATGGATTTACAAGGGTTGGCTGATTCTGTAAAGGGAGGATCAATGAATTATCTGATATTGGCCGGATTGGCATTATCTATGGTTGGATTTGGGTTTAAAATGGCTTTAACACCATTTCACCTTTGGACTCCGGATGTATATTCGGGTGCACCTGCGCCAGTTGCTGCTTTTGTGGCTACAATAAGTAAGGGTGCTGCTTTTGTTTTTTTGATGAGGTTATTTTATGGAATGGGCGGATTAGGGCAAGAG
>CAKUWM010000097.1 GCA_934699305.1 uncultured Saprospiraceae bacterium
GTCGCTTATAATTTCCGGATAAAGAATCCTGCTACATCCACCTTCCAGATCTTTTAACAATGTTTCTACTCCAAAGCAAATAGAAGGCCAGTCTTTAAGATCTGACAAAATTTCCTCTCTTTCATCAGGTAGCCTACTGCATACCTGATTTAACTTCTCTTCATATCCTGGCCTGTCATCATAGGACAATCCTTGAAACAAATTACATTCACCAATAGCAACTTTGCCATCGACCTCTAAGAAAATAAAGTACGTTATTTTTTCTTTTAATACCCCCCGGGAGGTGCCACCCGGCGTCTTAAAATGAAGTAGATATTTCGTATAAAAACATCGCATCAATGTCCGTGGAAAATAAGACTATTATAAACAAGCAATCCCTGTTTTTCCATATTACTTCTTGGTAAACATTGAGAATAAAAGTGCACCCATTAGACCTCCATATGCGCTACTATTTAATGGTCTCGACGTGATGGCACAATGACCACTTGCACACCCGACAAAGTACCAATAGAGAAAGCCCCCTAAGATACCCAACAAAGCTCCAAAAAGCACCAATTTATTGTTCTTAAAAAAACTACCCATATCTTTACTAAAATTTATTCTTACGTGTCCGGCTTCCTCCATAGCCTCTTTGTATATTCTATTTCACCGGCTAGGTTATTCAATATTCAAATATAATACTTCAAGTACCTGAAACAGAGAACTATTTTACTTCTTCATAGGAAACATCATCATCAGTTGGCGCTGTGAACCTATTAGGACGAGGCGTGCATGCTGTAGTGCAACAACCCACATTGAATAACGGCATTAATGTAAAAATACCACCAACCAATATGAATAAAAACTCACCACTACGGATACCTTCAATCAAAATAATTCCACCCAATACAAGCCTAAGAATCCGGCTAAAATTCCAATTTGATAACATCTGCAATAATTATTATCTAATATTTTTAAATCATAGAAAGCTACGTGACTTCTATCAACAATTAAATGAAATTTCGAAGAATTTGTTTATTATTCTGTGGTTTTAGGGCTTTCCTTGACTTTACATGTACTAATTCCAAACATCCAGTAAATTGGGCAGAATGAAATGTAGGAAGTCAGGGCAAAGATTAAAGCGAAAGTCACCAAAAGTAAGGAGAGACCACCGGTGATGGTATGTGTCAGATAAAGTACCAAAACCACTGCAGCAAAAAGTGTTCGTATAAATTTGTCAGTTGTACCCATATTTTTTTTCATATCGTTCTATTTAATGGTTTGTATGTATTGATTTTACTAAGAATTAACGTATATTTTGTTCTATTGGTAAAGTTATTAAAAATAAATAACAATTTAAAACTTTCTTCTATCTAATACCTCAAAAATTCCATATACTATAGCATATTACACTATATAACAATCTATTATACATATTTATTTATTGATAAATATAAACAACTAATTTCAAAAAACAGAGAAAAAAATACCAATGACGAAGTCTTTGTTGAAAAATAGATCCAAAAATCTTGACATTACTATTGCTTCCTCAAAAATAAGCCTTTACACTTGCCCTTCCGGTATGCACTGCATCCGCACCTTCGGACTTTCGACCATCATAACCGAAATTTAGTTGGACATTATTTTTTAAAGTCAAGTCATAATTGATAGACCATAAATAATTGCGCCCATTTTTTAAACCTTCCAGCATTGCAAATTCCACGGCCGAATTTCTTACACCATCAAACTTTATCAACGACATAGTCGCTGCAATCCTTAAACTCGATTTTGCATCCCTATTAAAGTCAAATTTCATTCCAAGGTCATTGGATTTAGCTTGTTCGAACCGAGGTGCTATTCGATTTTGTTGAAGTAAATATCGATAACTGATAGAAAGGCGATAATCACCTTCAATAATCCATAAAAACTCAGGCTTTATCTCTCCCTGCCGGATAGAAAAATTGTTCAATTTAAAAGCTGCAGCTTCTGAATCACTATATTTATATGTCCGATTCATATTCAGCATAATCATAAAGGGGATCCCGATATTATACCTTCCCATAAATCCAAACATATCATTCCTGCGTCGTTCATAGCCTGTAACTAGTATATTACGGGTATTATTCGTATTGGCTGTCCACTGGAGTTCAAATATAGGATCTCCTCTTTTAAAGAAGAAAGTATGTCTGAAGTTTTGGTTGAACGTTACCAAGGATGAATCGGGAACATCAGAATAAAACGGATTCCAAAAACCTTTAGCTGTATTTTCTTTTATCTTACGTTCAAAACGAAAACTAGATTGAGAAGAAATTTTATTCAAAAAAACCTGAAATGAATTCTTCCCACCACTTTTACCTTGCCACCTTAAGCTCTGATTAAACGAAGTATTCAGCGTGGGGACAAATTGATTAGATAGGATGTTGATTCGTGTAAAATTACGCATTTCAGGAAATCCTTCTGTCGTAAACTCATTGACTTGCTGTATAGAATCTCCATTAAAGTCAATCCATACATATTGACCTGTTCCGGGTTGAACGGCTATATAATTGAACTCTGTTTTCTGCTCTCTTCCGGAACTCACTTCAAACAATGTATTGCCTGTCAATCGATTTTTTATAGCAGAAAAGATGTAGTCCATCTGTCCAAGATAGGTATTTTTGGCAGTCAACTTTAAGGCGTTATTCTGTCGATCTATTTCAAATGTCCTGATTGTGGTCGTTAAGTTAAGAGCTGACTGACCTTTGCCCTTAATTCCTATTTTTGCGCCATAATCGGTGGCATGATTTACGAGCTGAAAGTCTTTCGTATAGGGCATATAATCGTTGCGGCGCTGAATATAAATTTCTGAAATAAAGTTCTTTGAAAACTCATTCTTAGCAGCCAGCTTTATCATTTGAAATGCATAAGATGTGGTCAATAATGTATCGGCAACTATGCTTTCCCGTCGGTTTAATTCTGCCTGATAAGTAGCCATTAGGGTTAGTCCGCCCAATCGCTGCATTGACTGAGAAACAACAAAATTTGGTCTAAAAAATGTTGCTTTTTCAATGGAACTTTGGGTATTAAGATTACTTAATTCAGCTTTAAAACCCGTTTTTTTAGCTTGAAAATCCACCAAAGTTTCATGTTTTAATGCCTTGAAATTGTCCGGTTGAAATAATCCCGACAAAGCATAGTTGAATTTAAATTTAGAACCTATTCGTTGATTCAAAAACATTTTAACATACTGCTGTGATTGACCCTGGAGTCCGGATAGATTCCAATCTCGGTTAAATTCCTGACTTCGATATGGAGTAATGGGTTTAAAACGGGAATCGACCTTTTCATAAATGCCTCCGATATCGGCCTTCCACTTTCCTTTTTTTGAAAAAACCATATTTTGTTTAATAGCATTCACATACAAGCCGAGTCCGTAATTATCTCCATCATCCAGAGTAGAAAAAAGGTTGTTGTCCAATCCTGATATAGCAGCCTCCACCGTTATCATCGTATTAGAATCCGGAGTAAATCCAGCTCCCGCCGTAAACATTTGTTTGCGGATGGGGGCGACGAGGTTGGTCAAAGGCTGAAATTGTCCCAAAGGCTTGCCATTGGCATCTTCACCCACAAATCGATATATTCTACCATTGATGCCTTCATTCGACCTGATGTAATTACCATTACCCTGACCAACATCTTTAAAATCAGCAACATACCGCTTACTGCCTTCACGCCATGGGAAGTCCAGAAAAGTGAAATGTTTCTGATTAATTACAGTATCCTTCAAGCTATAAGAAACAATATAACTCGTATTAGACGGCTCAATCTCCCGAATAGAATTAACCAACTTGCTTGATATACTGTCTCCGGACTCAGCCAAAACAGTTTTATCTTCTTCATTCAATTCCCTTCCTCTTGTTGAGTTCTTCCCATCTTGCTCATTGAAAGCATTGACTTGAAAATCCCATTTTGGAAGTTTATAATGGACGTTAAGATTGGTAAATGAGCGCAAATACTGTTGATTGGAATATTCATACTCCACCACAATACGCGAATCTTTGGTTACAATTATCGAAGGCATAAAGGTTAGTTCTCCACTATTGTAATCGATAATATAATCCCTATCAAAGCCTCTCGCACGGATGATTCCATCGATATACACACGCTCCGTGCCCGCCAATATCACGACGAATGATTCTCCTTCAGCGCCAGGCAAGCGGTATGGACCCTGATTCCCTTCTGTAACGTTTAGCGTATATCGATTGAACTTCCCCTTCGTAATAGCTATGCCGCCTGAAGTCGTTAATTTTCCTTTTCTTAAGGATGAAGTATTGGTAGCTTGGACTCCTTGAAGCTTTTTAAAATAATTTAAAAAATAACCGGGTGGCTTATGGATTTCAAAATCACCAACAGTCAAGCTATTGTTTTTATTGGACAATACAATATATACTTTGTCAAATTCTTGAAGTTGTTGTGAATTCCCTTCCGGTTGGATCGGTATGGAATTATCAGATAATGCACCTGAAATCCTGATATCATCACCCAACTCACCGGTCAATTGCAGATTAAATGCGCTATTGAGCGTCAGGCTCTGTGTATTCCCCAACGAAATACCTCTTGTAAATGCACCTCGATAGTTGATAGTGTTGGGACTTGAAATAAGTGGTGACGAGCTCATACTCAGCATACGTTCAGACAAGGTAGGATCCCACTTTTCCATAATAATCGAAGTGTCTAATAATCTATATGGGCTACCTGTCAATCCGGAAAAAATCCGATACGAAAGCGTTACCTTTCTATTTGCAAAACTATCAGGCAAAGGCTTGAGCTGCACAATTTCCTTTTGCCCTAATCCAAAGTAGGTATTCAACACAATCGAATTATTATCATAAGCTGTAAAAACAACTGTTTCCGGCACAGGCAACTCCGATAAATATAGCGGAAGGCTATCCGGATGAAAAACAAAGCTGCGACTACTCTGCAAGGGAGCTATCACTTGCGCCTCGACATCAATATGCCCCCCCCCCATAAGCATAATGCATAAGGGAATAATAATGAATCTTTTAGGCAACGAGAATAACAAATAAATCTAATTTAACTAAAGCCCTAAATTAACGAATATTTATTCACTCTAGGTATTTATCGCATCGCGCACTTCATAATACAGGTCTTTTAGATGCAATCGAACTCTCTATCTTCATCCAATTATACCTTAGCACTCGCATGAATATGTTGATCTGAAAACATTCCTGCTTTGTACTTAAAATAAGCTTGTTTTCCTATCATAGCCGCATTATCGGTACAATAGGAAATTTTAGGAATAAAAATATTCCAGCCTTCTGCATCGTGCTTTTCAGTCATCGCTTTTCTCAATGCACTATTGGCCGCAACGCCCCCGGCAAGAGCCACTTCCCGGATATCATACTGATTTACTGCTTTGCTTAGCTTATTCATCAGGATACTCACTATCCGTTGTTGTACAGAAGCACACAAATCATGCAGGTTTTGTTGAATAAATTGAGGATTTTTATCCACTTCTTTTTTAAGAAAATACAGTATAGATGTTTTTAATCCACTAAAACTAAAATCGAGATTCGGGATATTGGGTTCAGGAAAATTAAATACCGCCTTCCCCTCCTGAGCCATTTTATCCATAATAGGTCCGGAAGGATAATCCAGACCCAATATTTTCCCCGTTTTATCAAAGGCTTCACCTGCTGCATCATCAATCGTTGAACCAATAATCTCAACGTCTAAATAATCCCTTACTATGCTAATCTGGGTATGACCGCCGCTGACTGTCAAACATAAAAAAGGAAAACCCGGCTTTGGGTCGGCAATAAAATTAGCCATAATGTGAGCATCCATGTGATTGACATCAATAATGGGTAGGTTCAAAGCCAATGAAACCGACTTTGCAAAGGACACACCCACATGCAATGAGCCCAACAATCCCGGAGCTCGCGTAATTGCAACAGCATTGACCTCTCTAAGACTGATATGGGCATCATCAAGAGCTTTATGAACGACGGGCATTATCAAACGTAAATGTTCCCGAGACGCCACTTCAGGCACTACACCTCCCCATAAGGCGTGTTTGTCTTGTGACGAAACAACATTGGACAACACTTCGCCATCCCGGATAATTGCAGCAGAAGTATCATCACACGAGCTCTCAATAGCTAAAATATTAATCGGCATTTCAAAAAATTAATCTGCAAATTTACAAGATTGTATTATAGTAAAGGAAATTGTATTAATATTGTGTCACAACAATGTAATAAACATAGGAAAGTGCCACAGCTCATAACGGAATATAAAAATCAGAACTCGGGTATAATCAATACCTATGACTGCGACCTTCTCGTCTTGAATGAAAACAAGTATCTGACTTATTGTATCATCAATAAGGATCAACAATATGAAATATTAAGAGAATATAAAATGTCTTCGGATGAGCATTTTAATGACTTTCATACTAAGGTACTGGAATATGACGAATACCTACGTAGTGGCTTCAAATCTGTTAGAATAAGCATTTCCAATAAAAGACTGGTGTTAGTCCCCGGTTCTGTATTCCGACGTGAACAGAGTGTGCATTATCTTGAGAATAGTGCACCTATATGGTCAACCGATGAAGTCAAGGTGGATTATTTAGAAAAACAGGACATCCGGTTGGTATATGCATTTAGGACCTCTGTATATCAGATGTACAAAGGATTATTCCCCAACAGCACTATGGATAATGCTCTTAGCAGCTACATTACACACGTAGATCGAATAGTCAGCAGTATGGATCCCGGGTATAAAGTTTATGTTAATGCCCTTTATGATACATTGTATATAGTAGTTTTCCGCAATGAGCAACTGGCTTATGCCAATGTTTATGAGTTTACAACAGCTGAAGATTTTCTTTATTATATCATGTTGATATACAAAGAATTTCAATTGGATCAGGAAAAAACGCCTACTTTCATATCGGGAAAGATGGATTCCCATTCCAAGCTCCATGATTTGATAAGTCGCTATATCCGTAACCTTCACTTTTTACAGCAAAACACCTCCGGAGAAGTTGGTATTGAAGGCTTACCGGAACACGTATATTTTGATTTATTTTCTCTTAAAGCATGAGAATTATTTCAGGAAAATTTGGCGGAAGGAGATTTTACCCTCCGGCTGACAAATGGCCTACCCGTCCCACTACCGATATTGCCAAAGAAGGACTCTTTAATGTCTTGAATAATCTTTTGGATTGGGAAAACGTCAAGATGTTGGATTTATTTGGGGGCACGGGCAATCATTGCTATGAATTTATCTCTCGAGGTTGCATGGATGCCACCTATGTTGATAAATTTATGGGATGCATCCGATTTGTCCATGATTTAAGACAAAAGTTAAATCTCGAAAAAGAACTTACTATCGTAAAATCCGATGTATTTAAATATATACACGCTTGCAACCAACAATATGATTACATCTTTGCCGGACCACCTTATCCTCTACCCAATATCCCTGAAATACCCGATCTTATATTTGAAAAAAAAATGCTGAAATCAGATAGCTTATTTGTACTGGAGACCAATCAGGAACATGACTTTCACGCTCATCCTCATTTTATTCAATTAAAAAAATATGGCACTACCTACTTTTGGTTTTTTGAATCGTAATCAAGTATTAAAGTCAAATCCGAGCATACTAAGCTTATCTTCCATTGTCCTAAAGAATCCAAGTCTGACCAAGTCGTTATTTTGAGTCAGTCTGGTACAACCCGATTGCATGTTTTCCAACCACTCAGATGTCCTTAAGCCCAACTTGGGATCCATCGTAATAATATAGTTGGGATTGTCAAAAGCACAAAAAGTAATAATTCTATCCGGTGAATGAACTGAAACAATATTATTGGTAAAGTAAATATCGTTTCGATAAATTGTAATAGGAGCAGACTGTTTACTCAAGTCAGGATGAAATTTCCTGCCGGATGCTGCCATAACACGCATACTGCCTATAAGCTTATGGACATCATAAGCTAAATCTTTGATGGTTTTCATATTTTCAAAATATTCCATTTCCCTAAAGTAATGTATCTGCCGAATGGTATTATCAAACAATTGGTCGGTCCAATATTCAGTCGATTTCAACTCACTGAAACGCAATAAAGTATCTTCCATCAAAAGCACCACTTCCGGTGTCATAACAGCATCGTAATCAAACTTAGCATCTTTAAATCCGGGTGTCTGCCATATTGTTTTTGACCAACAAAAAAGCTTAAATGCAAAGATCCTAGGATAATACATATAATAAAAGAGAGGTACCTCATAACTTGTGTATTTAATTTCCGCATCTTTCTGGGATTCAAACAAGCGAATAAAATTGTTAATTGAGTGAACATAAGAAATAGCATCCGTAATGTGCCTGTCAAAAACAGGATAATTCCACACAATATCACTATTGCCGGTCTGCCCTTTAAAATACAACACAGGCTGTATTAGCGGATGTTCAATCAACCGGTTCATGTGGTCATAAGAGATAGATACTTCTTTGGACAAGTATTTATATGCTGTAGGCTTTGATACTTGTAATACATTCTGAATAATTTGTAACAATTCAGGCTTTGGAAAATGATTGTTTAGTAATTCGATTATTTCTGATTGCGTCCGGGTAGCCATTTCACCTCATTTTTTATTGCTTTGTAGATAAACAAATATAAAATAAAGTTCCAATTTAAATTAACCTTTTTAAAAAATTTATTTTTCCTTTAAAAAACAAGCCAATCCATTTTATATCATTGATTATGTGATTGTTACATACTAAATTCGGATATAAACAAAATTCCGATTATCGATTTATTTATTACGATTATTAATATATGTATAAAAATTTAATCAATCCTTCCTCTTTTAATCATCTTGTAAAGAATCAGATAATGCTCTTTTTGGCGATCAAGATCGGGTAAGCGAACTTTGAACCATCAAAAAAGCAGAAACGGGCCCTATGAAAGTCCAACTTCAATCAACCACCATTTTAAACAAAGTTGAAAATGTCAATCACCAACAACTTTGATTAATCAGCTTTACAACCCCAAGACATACTCCTTAATCCGGAAGTAATGTTTACACCGGGATGAATTCTAACTAACT
>CAKUWM010000098.1 GCA_934699305.1 uncultured Saprospiraceae bacterium
TCCTAAGACCGATCATCCAAAAACAAAAAGATTGAATGTAGCCTGCTCTCCGGAAGAGCAAAAAATCATTATCTTCAAAGCAAGGTCAGCAAATCTCAGCGTTTCAGAATACCTGAGAACCTGGGGCGTTAACGGACATATTGACATAAAACAAAAGCAGATCCCAAAGGAGGTTTTAGGACTTACCGGCACCCTTACCAATATAGCCTCAAACGTCAATCAGCTTGCAAAGCTGAATAACGCCGGACAGAACTTTACGGCTGCTCAGCGGGAAAACCTCGGCAGCCTCGCTATGATCTTATTTGAAACTTCGGAACAGATAAAAGCTTATATACAATGATCGGAAAAGTGTTTATAGGAAAATCCTTCGGTGGCTGTATCGCCTATTGCCTGGAAGATAAAAAGATGAAAGGCCGCGAATCGGAGATCATCATGAAGAACCGCGCTACCGTATTACTGATGAATAAATGTTTTGGCAACAAGGAGCAGCTTATCAAACAGTTTAAGGAAGTGAGATACCTGAACCCGAAATTATCAAGGCCGGTTATGCATATTACTTTGGGGTTGGCACAGGGCGAATTTTTAGAAGAAGGCAAGCTCATAGAAATAGCGGAACACTGTGCGGATGATTTTGGGTTTGCAGATAATCAATACCTGGCAGTCGTGCATAAGGACACCGATCACCAGCATATACACATTGTAACGAACCGGATCGGATTTAACGGCAAGACTAACGTAAGCGATAGCAACTGCTATAAAAAGGTGGCGGCCTTTAGCAGGAAAATGGAAAAGAAATACGAATTACAAAAAGTCCTCAGCCCTAAAAAGTTCCTGCCAAAAGAATTAAGGCAGCTTCCAAGACATGATACGAGAAAGCTTCAGATGAAGGAGATCCTGAGCAATATACTATCGTTATCGAAAAGCCTGGATGAGTTTACAAGTGCTGCTCAGAATAACAAGATCAAAGTGATCAAAAGCCGGGGCATATCTTTTATCGATAGTAAAGGGGTAAAAGTAAAAGGAAGTGAAATCAGTCTCAGCCTGCAAACTATCGAAAATCAAATATTACGGAATAACCGGAAGCAAGGGGAAACGGAATTTGTGAATCTCTCTCAAAGAAAATATCGCCTAAAATTATAAATGAAATTTTATGGAAAACGACACCACTATCAAAAAAATAAAGGATAATATCTTGAGATCAACCTACGGAAAGTTCGATTTTATGGAAGAACTGTTCGACAGGGATTATCTGAAAACAGAAAAGCCCCGGCTGATTTATTGGGAAATATTGAAAAGGCTTGATCTTACGCCAGAAGATTTAAACCGGAAAACTTTTTATAGCTGGCTTGGGAGGTATAAAAAAGAACGAGAGTCAAAATATTCGACGGCGCAGCAAATCCAAAACCGAATGACATCTGAAAAATCCTGGAGGGATTTTGAGCCGACAAACCCGGTTCCTGTACGTGATCAGAAAAAGATTTTGATTAAATTGGTTTCTAGTACAAACATTGATGGAGAAGAAAACAATTGAAGTGCTTGTATGTCCAAATCGACGTCAGATAAGGTGTAAGATGCAATTCTTCGGCTATCTTATATTATATTGATTAACTGTTGCATAGCATATTTGGCCATTTTCGTTTTTCATAGCAACAACCGCCATTACGATAGTGGAAATTTTACAATGTTCAATATATTGCACTTTTTACTTACCTTTAGTTCTTAAAGCGGGGGCAACGCTATATATACTGCAAAAAGCATTATGAATAATAACTTAAGTAAAGGAGAAAAAGTAATTTTTGATGTTACCAAAATCGACGCTTTCAAATCTGAAACAGATTTGGATAACAAAGAATTACAACAGTACAGAAAATTAGTTCTGGCGGGTATTGATCAGATTGGATTGGTAAAAAGTCCGGGCGAACCAATGACGACAGTTTCTTATCCGGATGGCTGGGAATTGCCAATACCCACCAAATATCTGATTGCTCTTTCTGAAACATAAACAGAAAAATATTACCATCGGGATGACAAAATCTATTTATCCGGAAGATTACCTGAAACGATTTCGTGAGAGTATAGGCGACAGTATAAAAGGAGCCAGAGAACGAAAAGGTTTTAGTCAGGAGCAATTAGCAGAGATAATGGGCATTCAGAGATCCACTATTTCAAAAATCGAAACAGGCCGGTTTGCTATTTCCGTTGATTATCTGATAAAGTTCGCGTGGCATCTTGATTTTGAAGTTCTGATTTCTCAAAAAAATTAGAAATATTATGGCTGATGTACATAGTGCCGAAACAAGAAGTTACAATATGAGTTGTATTCGGTCTAAGGATACTAAGCCGGAAATATTTTTGAGAAAAATTTTGTTTAGCCACGGATTTCGCTTCAGAGTTCACAATAAATTATTGCCTGGCAAACCAGATATAGTTCTTAAAAAATATAATACAGTAATATTCGTGAATGGATGCTACTGGCACGGTCATAAGGGATGTTATAGAATTCCTCAAACAAATACGGAATGGTGGGTGAAAAAAATTGGAGGAAACATTTTAAGAGATAAAAAAAACACAAAGTTATTAAAAGTTCAGGGCTGGAATGTACTCAGAGTCTATGAATGTGAGCTAAAAAAAAATAAACTCGAAAAAACGATTAATAGAATTATTACCAATCTTTATAAAAATAAGCGATGTTAAACCATATTCAAACAATCCATGATGTAGTGACTTTTGCAAAACAACTTGTTGCAGAGGGAACGAATTTTCATCCTGATGATGATTTCAACGAATACATTTCCATTGAAACTAACCTGCCATCCTATACCTCAGATGAGGCGAAAACAAGAAACAGGCTTATGGAAGAATGCTTTGAAATTTGCGAAAAGGAAGGTGTTGATATTTATGATTTAATGCAAGAAACAACTTTAAGGGAAACCGGGATGGATCAGATGATACCACTACCATAACAAAAACTAAATTACTGCAAAATCTGAAAATTTGGCGATTCCAATAATTGACATATTTGCCGGCCCCGGAGGTCTAGGTGAAGGGTTTTGTTCTCTTTTAGATGAGGATAGAAAAAGAATTTTTAAAATTGCCTTGTCGATTGAAAAAGATAAAGATGCACATACAACTTTAAGACTTAGAAGTTTCTATCGGCAGTTTGAAAAAGACGATGTTCCCAAAGAATATTATCAGTTTTTGAAAGGAGAGATTACGCTTGAAAAGCTATACTCCATCTATCCGCTTGAAGCCATTAACGCATCAAGGGAAGCTTGGCGTGCTACCCTCGGCGAATCGGATGAAGCTGCTCCAAGCCAGGAGATAGATAATAGAATTAAAGAAGCTGTCGCTAACGCTCCTTTTTGGGTCCTAATCGGCGGACCTCCCTGTCAAGCCTACTCAGTCGTAGGAAGATCAAGGCGACGCGAGAAAATTCTGGATGAAAATAAGGACGAAAGGGTTGGCCTTTACAAACAATATCTGAGAATACTTGCTGTTCATAACCCGGCAGTATTTGTTATGGAAAACGTAAAGGGAATGTTATCGGCCTCAACAAAACAAAATTCAATATTTTCTAAAATCCTTTCAGATCTTCAGAATCCTGTTGAGGCATACATTTCAGAATTTGGGTTTGCGGAACTTAATTGCCCAGGGTATAAAATTTATTCTCTTACAACACCCGCATCGTTCGATATCCTCGGAACTCCGGTTTTTGCTAATAAGGATTTTATAATTAAAGCAGAAAATTATGGAATTCCTCAGGCGAGACACCGCGTTATTTTACTGGGTGTGAGAAATGATCTTGAAATAGTTCCTGGTGTTTTGAAAAAATCTTCAGAAATACCTATAAAAGATGTTTTGACAGGGTTACCGCCTCTGAGGAGTGGAATATCGAAATCAACCGACAGCGATACAAATTGGGAAAACACCGTCAATAGCATTAAAGCGAGAGGAGTTCTCAGTGGGCTGAAAAAAGACGTAAAAGATCTTATATACAGTCAGCTAGAGCAGCTCGGAAGTCCAAAATTAGGAACAGGTGCAAATTTTATCCAATCAAACAAAATAAGCGTAAAATATAATCCGCAATGGTACCTTGATCACAAAATTGGGGGGGTGTGCAACCATGAATCCCGGTCACATATGCCTGAAGATTTGCTTCGCTATTTTTTTGTATCGTGTTATGGTAAAATAAATAAAAAGTCTCCCAAACTTGCGGATTTTCCGGTAGCTCTGCTTCCGGACCATAAAAATGTCAATGAAGGAATTGAAGAAAAGAAATTTGCCGATCGCTTCAGAGTGCAGCTCGCAGACAAACCATCGAAAACAATAACAAGCCATATTTCAAAGGATGGCCACTATTATATTCATTATAATCCGTTACAATGCCGGAGTTTTACGGTAAGAGAGGCCGCGAGAATACAGACATTTCCTGACAATTACTTTTTCTGCGGAGGAAGGACGCAACAGTTTCAACAAGTTGGAAACGCTGTACCTCCTTATCTGGCATTTCAGCTTGCGCGGATTATTTACGACATTTTTTTGCACTCATAAAAGGAATTTACATCAGATGATTACGGATTATTCTAAATATAAAACTACCAGAGCTGAACCCGAAGCCTCTTCAATGATCGAAACTTTCCGTGCAATCGGTTATAACACGGAAACCGCAGTAGCTGATATCGTTGATAATTCAATTTCAGCGGGAGCAAAGAATATTCGCATTACATTTGAATGGAAAGGGGAGAAAACCTGGATTGCTATAAAGGATGATGGGGTAGGAATGAATCACGACGAGTTGGTAAACGCCCTGAGGCCGGGAAGCCGAAATCCTCTGGATGAAAGACATTCAAAAGATTTAGGAAGGTTTGGTCTTGGACTAAAAACTGCTAGCTTTTCACAGGCAAGAAAGCTCACTGTTATAAGCAAAAAAGAAAACTTTTCTACAGTTTCATGGACTTGGGATTTAGACTATGTAAATCAAACTGGTAGTTGGAATCTTATTGATTGGCGGCCATCAGGTTTTAATATGGATGTTCTGGATAAAGACACCTCTGGTACAATAGTAATTTGGAATAACCTAGACCGGATAGTCAGAAATTCCAAAGAGGAGGATACTGTTTCAGAAGGAAAATTTTATCAAATAATGGAGTCTGTAAAAAAACACTTATCGATGGTTTTTCACAGATTTATAAAGAGTCGGAAAATAAAAATATTCCTGCAGGAAAGGGAAATTCCTGCATGGGATCCATTCTTAACTGATGAAAGTGCCACACAATGGTTTCCTGATCAGCCGCTTCACAATGATGAGGTTCTTATAAGAGGCTTTGTCTTGCCGCACAAGTCAAAAATTACAGAGGAAGACTATAAAACAGCGGGTGGCACCAAAGGTTGGAATGAACACCAGGGTTTTTATATCTACAGAAATGAGCGGCTTCTTCTCGCGGGAGACTGGCTTGGTTTTTTCAAAAAGGAAGAGCACTATAAACTTGCGCGTATTCAGATCGACCTGCCGAACACTCTCGATGAAGAATGGCAGATCGATATCAAAAAATCTGTTGCACGGCCGCCGCTGATTTATAGGGAAAAAATTAAGCAATATGCATTAAAACTCAGAAATCAGGCTGTAGAAGTTTACCGGCAAAAGGGAAGAACAATACAGCGCCTTGCAGGACAGAAATTCATTCCTTTATGGGAAGAGTGCAAGAGAAATGAAAAATGGTACTATAAAATCAACAGAGATCATCCAATAATAGTTTCCGCAAAAGTCGAAGCGAACCATAATCCCGATAAAGCATTGGAAAAGATTTTAAGACTGATCGAAGAAACTCTTCCTACGAAGTCAATTTTTATAAAAGAGAGCGAAGAGCCGGAAATGCAGCGGAAACCTTTTGCAGGAAGCGATAATGAGCTTATCAGGAATATGATGCATCAAATGTTTCTGAATCTCATACAGAACGGATCAGATGAGCAGAATGCGAAAGGTATCATTGCAAACACAGAACCCTTTAATTTATTTACAGAATATCTGGAATTTATCAATTAATTTTTATGATTGAGCAAGCCATAAGAACGGCCAGAACACTAATGCCACAAACATCTTCAGTTACCCTGAAGCAAATTGAAGAAATAGCCAACATGATTCTACTTCTACCCACTTATGATAGTGTTAACAAAGAAGAACTTATTCGGCAACTCAAAACCCTGTATAATATTCGTGTAGACAATTTCAGAATCATAGAGGCATCTGAAAGAAGGAGAAAATGGATAAATGACGCGAAAGGAGGAATTGAATGGAAGTTCTGGAACAGATACAGAGAATTCCTTCAGTTTGAAAAAAACTATCCTGACAATGTGCTTGCACAGTTGGATAAACTTACAGACCGGGTGCTGGACGGACTATTTAATCCCAGAATGGAAGAAGGAATTAGTAAGTATGGCCTTGTGGTTGGTCAGGTTCAGTCAGGCAAAACATCAAACTATACCGGACTCATTTGTAAGGCGGCCGATGCGGGGTTTAAATTAATTATTGTTTTGGCAGGAGTGCACAACAACCTCAGAAGCCAGACTCAATTGAGGCTCGACGAGGGTTTCCTTGGATTCGATACACAACATCAGAGGGCGTTTGACAATGATGGAATAAAAATAGGTGTAGGGAAAATTTCACAGAAGGGAGTAGCGCATTCCCTGACTTCAAGTTTGGATAAAGGTGATTTTAGCGCTACTGCAGTAGGGTTTTCTTTTAACACTACAGACCCAATAATCGCAGTTGTAAAAAAGAATTCTACGGTTCTGTCAAAGCTTTATAGCTGGCTTTCCGCCCAGGCAATCGAATTACCGGATGGGAGCAGAATAATAGATAACAAATCGCTGTTGCTTATCGACGACGAAGCAGACAACGCCTCAATTAACACTAAACCGGATGAGGATCCTGCAACAGCTATTAATCAAAGAATAAGGGAGATATTGAGTCTGTTTCATAAAAGTGGTTACGTTGGATATACAGCTACCCCTTTTGCTAATATATTTATTCCAATCACCGAAGACCAGCTATTCCCAAGAGATTTTATAATTAATCTCCCTGCACCCTCAAATTATATTGGGCCCGAGAAAATATTTGGTATAAGGCCACCGGATGAAGACGAAACACCTGATAATACATTACCTATTGTAGTTCGTATTAATGACTATCAGGAACTAATACCTAATGGTCATAAAAAAAATTCTCCTTTGCCCGATGAAATACCAGATTCTTTAAATCTCGCCATCAGATGCTTTATACTCACATGCGCGGTAAGAAGACTAAGAGGGCAGGTAAATGTTCATAATTCTATGTTAATCCATACCAGCAGGTTTATCAACTGGCAAAATCACATAACCGGACTGATAGAAGGTGTGTTCGATACTTACCGTCGTGGTATAGAATTTAACTCGCAGAATGTATTAAGTGAATTCAGGAATTCCTTCGAAAATGACAGGCAGTACGAATATTTGCACAACGATAATATCTACAAAGAAACCTATAAAAGTTACAAAACTGTTTCCGGCGAAATATTAATCAACAATCCCGAAATAGATTCCAGAGTTAAAGTGCATACCTGGGACGAGGTTTACCCCTTTTTACATGACGCAGCTTCCAGGATTTCTGTGAGGGAAATCAATGGTGGTTCGGGAGATGCGCTTAATTATTTTGACCATAAGGATGGTCTTTCGGTAATTGCTGTTGGAGGTGATAAATTATCCAGGGGGCTTACTCTGGAAGGTTTGTCAGTTAGTTATTATCTGAGGGCATCACGCATGTATGATACGCTGATGCAAATGGGACGATGGTTTGGCTACAGACCAGGATATGTTGATTTATGCAGACTATTTACAAGCAGGGAACTTAATGAATGGTTTTGTCATATAACGTTAGCTTCAGAAGAATTAAGGGGGGAGTTTGACTACATGGCTGACGTCGCAGGGAGCACTCCGGAGCAATTCGCGCTTAAAGTAAGAACACATCCGGGCGTATTACAAATTTCCGCCTCAAATAAAATAAGGAGAGCAGCGACAGTACAAGTTTCATGGGCTGGCAAACTCGTTGAAAGTTACCAGCTTAATAAGGCTCGGACGGTAATTGATAAAAATATTGAAGTTACAAAGGAATTTATTAAATCATTAGGCGCCGAATTCCAGGCAAACAGTAATAATTATTTATGGAATCGGATTTCTGTTGAAAAGCTACATCCGTTTATGTCTAGATTTAAAGTCGCAGAAAGCCTTAAACGGGTAGATCCTTCATACCTGTTGCAATATATCGGAAAGCAAAATAATTATAACGAGCTAACGATGTGGAATATTGGTGTAATGAGTAAGCACAATACGAAAAACAGGTTTAAAATTGAAATTACCGGTAAGACCATAGACATAGGTTTATGGGAAAGAACTAATGACGACAAAAAAGAAGATGCTACAACATATTATATTAGAAAGAACCATATTATCAGCCCTAAAGACGAATTTATTGATTTAAGTGAAGAGGAATATAGCAGAGCTCTTGAAAGAACCAATGAATTCTATAAACGAAACAATAATGGTGAAGAATATAAATACGACTATCCTAAAGGTGAGATAGTGAGAAATGAGTTTCGTAAGTCAAACACAGCATTACTTTTAATATATTTTCTTGATCCAAGAGGTGCGGGAATTATTGAGCATGATAATCCAATCGTTGGATTTGCTATCAGTTTCCCCGGAAGCCGGAATAATGCAGTGGTAGAATACGCTGTACATAATCAGCTTTTAAGCCTGTTTGACATTGATGATGAAATAGAAAACGATAATAATGAAGAGGATTAAGGATCTTTGGGAAGAAATTTCCGGTGAAACTTCGGGCAATGATGGCATCTTTCTGAGAAGATACTCTGCTGATATTAGGCCCGATATATATGTTATTGTACAGAATCCTGAAAACCTTTACGGGTTTGCAATTTCTGTAAGCAAAAATATTAGAGTAGATGTGAATCAATACTCCGATTTGCGTGAAATAACACTAG
>CAKUWM010000099.1 GCA_934699305.1 uncultured Saprospiraceae bacterium
GACCTATACTTCTTTTTGCTCTTTCTCTGACAGCATTAATCAATGGCAGAGCTTCTTGCGAACGTTGGAGTTCTATCAATGCCTCAGCTCTCATAAGCAATACATCGGCATAGCGAATTAAAATCCGATTTTTAGTATTTGCGTAAAAAGGAACCATCTCAATAAAACAATCACAATCAGGATCCACATTTTCTTTTAGTGAAGCATATACACCATAAGTGCTGGGACTTCTGTTCCAGTCTTCCTCGTATATTCTCTCTTCGTTGTATTTATAAGGCAATCCGGGCAGTGCAACAGTATGAAACAAACGAGGATCATTCTGATCTGCATAACCGGTTTGATTTGTATTGTAATCTTCAAACGCAGGCAGACCATTTTTCGTCCGAAAAGCATTCACAAGTGTTTGTGATGGTTTTAAAAAATCACAACAACCCAGTTTCATTGGTACTGACAAAAGGTCGGAGAAGTTTACACGCCCAAACTTTGTTCCATCTTCACTCGAGTATTGAACTGCAAAAACTGATTCAACTCCGTTTTCATAACTCCCGGGCAAAAAGTTAAATCCAAAATCTTCTTCCAGACCGTATGGAGAAGTCATCAGTAAATCAGTATATTGAATCACTTTTTGCAAATCATCTGAAGAAACAGAAGTTACTTCATTTGAATCTTTGTTATCCTGTCGATATGCTTTATAGAGATATGTTTTAGCTAAATAAGCTGCTGCTGCATACTTATCCGCTCTTCCTCTTTCGCTTTGCTGAGCCGGCAGATTATCCGTTGCAAATTGAAAATCATCTGCTATCTTCTGCCAAAGATCATCATTTGTAAGCACGGTATTCGATATCGTCCCATAGTCTTCAACAGGAATAGTTTCATCAACATAAGGAACATACTTAAAGAGAATTTTCAACAAAAAATAAAAATGTCCCCGCAGAAAACGTGCTTCTGCTATTTTTGCATTTTTCTCGTCAAAATCTTCTGCTGCATTTATCGTTTTAATTGCTGAGTTGGCTCTTGAAATAGCCACATAGCATTGATACCATAGTTTATCAACCTCACCAAATTCAGTGGTTATATTGTTGGAAACTTCAAAAAAATGGAAAACAGAAATATCTTGTTCACCTGAGCCACCCTTGTATGCATCATCGGATCTCACGGTTCCATATGGCCACAGACTCAACGGCGTATCGTAGTGATCATTTCCCAATGCAGAATATGCGGCTATAAGCGCCCCTTCGTAAGCTTCTTTTACTTCATCCGGGGTAAGAATTCCCTTTGGCTTTTCGTCCAGGAAGTCTGAACACGAAAATGACAGGAAAATCACGAAGAAAATTATAGATATGTATTTAAAAGTTTTCATTGAATGTAAAATTTAGAATGTTAGATTTAAACCAAATGTACAAGTAGTTGCAATAGGATACCCAAATCCCGGATTTTCAGGATCGACTCCTGTATATTTGTTTGAATGAAGAGTAAACAGATTTTGCGCACTGATGTAAAATCGAAGTTTCTCCAATTTAATTCGATGTGCAAAGTCAGATTTAAGTGTATATCCTAACTGAGCATTACGCAATTTCATATAAGAGCCATCTTCTACAAAATAGGTTGAGAATCTCCCTTCATCATTTGTATTTGTATTTTGTAACATCGGAATATCCGAGGTAGTATTGGTAACAGGATGAAAGGCATTCAACAATCTTCTCCCCTTATTTGAGTTTATATCATCAACACTCCAAAAGTCAGCTTGATATTTAACACCATTGATAATATCAATACCTTGAACTCCTTGAAAAAACACATTCAGATCGAAGCTTTTATACTCTAAATTGATGGTTAAACCATATGAAAAATCGGGGTAAGGTTTTCCAATCCATGTTTGATCCATTGAATTAATTTCATCTTTGCCATCTTCATTATATACATTTTTGTAACGTATTCTACCAACTGCCTTTCCATCCTGAGCCACGTGATTGTCTACTTCTTCTTGATTTTTAAAAATTCCGTCAGCTACATAACCATAATATGCACCATACGGATGACCAAGAATATTGTCACCTGCCCGACCACCATATGAGTTCTCCACCTCTTCCGGCAAGTGGGTTACTTTGTTTTTGAATCCTGAGATATTTGCTGTTACATCATATTTTAGTCCATATCCTGTATTGTTTCTGTATCCTATTAGAAACTCAACGCCGCGATTTTCCATCGATGCACCATTTGCCCAGCGACTTCCTCCCTCTCCTACTACACCGAGATAAGCGGGTTTGATTAAAATATCCTTTGTCTCTTTAATATAATATTCCGCTGAACCATAAACTGAATTATCAAAAAAAGCAAAATCAAGCCCAATGTTGGTCTGTGTTGTTGTTTCCCATTTTAAATCATCATTACCGGATTGTATTTTTCGAAAGCCGGCAGGCAATGTCCCTGATCCGCTTCCGGAAATATCATAAGCAGTACCATTAATAATATCCCAAGTAGGATCAGCTACCCCATAATCAGGAACATAAATTGTATAAATTGAATAATTGTCTATTTCCTGATTACCTGTTTGTCCCCATCCAAGACGCAATTTTAAATCAGATATAACGTTTCTTGTACTTTCCATAAATGCTTCTTCTGAGATACGCCATCCCAGTGAGAAAGCCGGAAAAGTTCCCCAGCGATTATTTTTACCAAATCGGGATGACCCATCATGTCTGACAGTTACTGAAGCCAAATATCGGTTATCATAGACATAGTTTGCTTTCCCAAAGTACGAAAGCAAAGAATAGCCTGTCTCGCCACCACCTACCTGCGCTTTTCCGGTACTAACATTAGGCCACATGTATTCGGGCGTTTCCAGTACAAACGCATTTTCTCCGGAAGTAAAAGCATTGAAGCTGATATCTGACTGTCTGTACATTTCTGTACCACCTAACAAGTCGAAGTCATGTTTATCAATTGTTTTTTTATAAGTTAGCGTATTCGACCAGTTCCATTTCATCCAATGACTTTGCTCGAGATTCACTCCGCTTATGTTGTTACTCAGAAAACCGGATGTATATGTTTTTTGCATAAATCTTTTATAGAAATTACCATAATCTATACCAAAACTTGAACGCAAATGGAGATCCCTTACAGGTTCAAGATCGGCAAATGTATTGCCAAACATACGCCAATAGCGATAAGGATTATCTTTATTGTCTGTGATTAATCTTACGGGGTTTTGGCGATCGTTCATCCCTTTTGATGGACCACCCCATCCAACACCATCAACAGTATGAACCGGCACCATAGGTAACGCCTTAAGTGCTGAATCTAAAACACCACCGGGAGCCTGAAGCTCAGAAGTGTGATTTATTGTAAAATTCTCTCCCAAAGTAAGCATTCCGTCAAGAAGCTTATAATCGGAATTTATTCGGGTTGATATACGATTGAAATTGGAATACTTAATGGTCCCCTCGTTTTCAAAATAGCCTAATGAGAAATAATAATTGCCTTTTTCAGTACCATTGCTTACCGACAAATTGTAAGATTGAATAATTCCTGTTCGTGAAACCTCATCAAACCAATCGGTATCACTCGAATGCATCGTATTTTTATCATCGATAAATTTCGGCAAATACATATTTTGGAGCATAGCAGTGCCTTGGCTATCATATTCCCAGTCAAAACGATATCCGATATTATTGCTGTTAGGGTCGTTGCCACCATTGATATTCGCCTGCCACAGCGCCTGACCATACTCTTTTGCATTGAGAGTTTCCAGCCTATTCTTATAGAAAGAAGCTGTCAGATAGGAGTCGAAATTCACCCTGATTTTTCCTTGTTTTCCTTGTTTTGTAGTAATAATAATAACTCCATTAGCAGCACGAGAACCATAAATAGTCGCTGCCGAAGCATCCTTCAATACCTGAATACTTTCAATATCATTTGAGTTAAGTTCATGCATCCCTGCCTTTGATGGCATTCCGTCAATAATATACAACGGGTCATTGTTGTTTAACGTACCAATGCCTCGAATACGAATAGTTGCAGCTCCACTTGGATTACCATCTGCACTGATATTCATACCTGCTACACGTCCCTGAAGTGCCTTCATGGGGTTGTTTTCCGGTACCGACATCATATCATCAATATCCACAACTGAGACTGCTCCGGTAAGGTCAGCCTTGCGCTGCGTCGTATAACCGGTTACGATGACTTCACCAAGAGTTGCTGCATCCTCATGCATAACAATCTGGGGAGGTATCATTCCGGCACTTAACTCTAAGGTTACAAATCCGACATAACTGATTTGAATCACACTTCCTTCATTTATTTGAAGTGAAAAATGACCATCTAAATCAGATATAGTACCATTTGAAGTGCCCTTTTCCAGAATAGTTGCTCCTATTACTGGATCATTATTGGTATCCACTATCGTGGACTGAATAGTTTTCTGTTGAGCCATAGTAGTTTGAAGCAAACAAAATACTACGGTAAACAACAAACTCGTTTTGAGATTTAGGATTTTGCACATACGCTAAGTTTTATTTAGTGTTCTTATATCACTGCAAAAATATCGTATGTGATGTGCAAAACAGATAAAAAATGTATCCAAAACCATCAAATTTGTAAACAAACGGTTAATAAATGGCGTGAATTACAATTATGATACATAAATGTAGCACTTTTGTAACAACAAGCAGAAAATGTTACGTTTAGAACTAATTTAGAAAAGGGTGTGCGTGTTCTATTTTTTATCAATATATTCTGATGGAGTCATGTTAAAGAGATCCTTAAAACATTTAGAAAAATATGCCGGTGAAGAAAATCCTGTCTGATATGCAATTTCACTTACGGAAAAAATGCGTTTATCCAATAGTTCGACAGCTTTACTCAACCGAAAATTACGCAGATAATCAACCGGAGTGAGTCCCGATATCTCTTTTACTTTTCTATACAAATGAACCCGTGATATATTTAATTCATGACTCAACTTTTCAATCGACACTTCAGAGTTTTCATAAGATTTCTCTAACTTAGAAATAAATTTTGTCATGAAGAGTGTGTCCCCTTCATCTATTTCATCATCAGCTTTAATCATGGGTATTCCACCGGTATGCATTGTTTGCATAAATTTTTTCTGAAGCCGGTATCGTTCCTCAAGCAAGCGAATAATTTTAATTTTGACATAATCGATATGGAATGGTTTTGCAATATAATCATCAGCCCCTTCTGCAATTCCATAAAGTTTCTGATCTATTTCCCCCAGAGCTGTGAGTAAAATAACAGGAATATCTGACAGTTCCGGCGTTGTTTTCATCCTTCTACAAAGTTCAAAACCATTCATTATCGGCATTAGCACATCACTTAACACCAATGTTATATCTTTTCTTGTTTCTATTATTTGCAAAGCTTCCACTCCATTCTCAGCTGTAAACACCTGAAAGTTTTCAGAAAGTTCTTCTAAAAGATATGACCTAATCTCAAAATCATCTTCGACAATGAGGATTTTATATTTGTATTTCTCAGAAATAATTTCTTTTGCTCTTTCAGCATCCACCAACAGGTCTGTTTGTTTCTCATAATATGTATGAGTTATATCAGTAGTGATATATTCCTCAAGAGCATTTTTATTGGTTGACAATTCGATTGTAAAAGTTGTTTGAATGCCTGGATCACTCTCAACCATGATTGAGCCACCGTGCATTTTAACAAACTCTTGAGAGACATGAAGCCCAATACCGGTACCGGGTTTATTTTCGCTGCTCTCAGTGTAAAATCGGTCAAAAACATATGGTAGTTTTTCTTTACTGATTCCTGTGCCATTATCTGTAATGGAAATTGAGATTATGTCGTTGAAGCAATAAATGGAAATTGAGATACTACCATGATCGTTTGTAAATTTAAATGCATTTGACAAAAGATTCATCAATACCTTTTCCATTTTATCTACATCGAACCATAACTTTAAAGAAGGCTGATTGGCAGTAAAAGAATAGTCTATATTTCTTGACTCTGCAACATCATCAAAAAAGGTTTTTATATTCTTAGTGAATTGAACTATATCGTATTCAGTAATGTTTAGCTGAGTTTTGTCACTTTCGATATTTTGCACATCGAGTAATTGATTCACAATTCGAGTAAGCCTGTCTGTGTTTTTCTTCATCCTTCTCAAATCTGTCAATAACGCTGAGTCCTCACTTTTCTTAATCCATTTCTCCAAAGGACTCACAATTAGTGTAAGCGGAGTTCTAACTTCATGAGATACATTCATGAAGAACTGGACTTTTTGATTGTTTACTTCTTTAATTTTCTCATTAAGCACAATCAACTGAATTTTTTGTTGTTCTATTTCTTCATTTTTTAAACGAAGTTGATTATTCCTACGATAAATTTTCCTGTTAATAAAATAGATGTAGATTGTAAATATCAGCAACAGCAATGCTAAAATCAAAATCAGCAACATTGAATGTCTAAGAATACTAAAACTGGTTATAATTGAATCCAGATTATTTCTTTGTTGCTCAATCTTACGCTGGTAATTCAAAAGCTGATCAGATTGCATTAACAAAGTTTGAGCAACGGCTTTATCTATAATCTGAGTTTCATTGAGAATATACTCTTTTTGAACCGGCTGCTTATTGAGTATTTTCATTGCTACTCTGACAGCCTCATCACCACCTGTTGGATAAAAGAATGAAGCATCAAGTCGCCCATCAGCGACAGCTTCCAAGCCGGCATCTTTACCAAATGCTCCGTCAACTCCAATGATTTTAATTTTAGATAACAATGAGGAATCACGGGCAAAAATGACCTCTCTTGCACCTATTGCCATTACATCATTATGCGCATACACCAGATCAACATTATCAACGCTCACCATTTTATCAACCTCATTATGAGCCACCTCTCTCCGCCATTTACCTTCTATTGATATGATATTGAAATTTTTAGATTTATCTAAACCATCAATAAAACCATTATGTCGCTCTATAGCAGGAGAAGTTGTTTTTGTGCCCCAAATTTCAAGAATGGTAGAGCCATCGTGTAACAATGAACTGGCATGCTCACCTGCCATTTTCCCAATCTCATAACTGTTGCCCCCTATATAGGAAGTGTACTCATCAGAGTTTATTTTTCTATCAGCAATAATCGTGGGAATACCTGATCGATATGCCTCAACTGCTGCAGGAGTGATATAATCAGCTTCATTTGGAGAAATAATCAAAACATCTACTTTTTTGCTTATCAATTCTTTAATCTGATCAATCTGCTTTTGATTATCCTCTTCTGCATCCTTTACTATTATTTCAATATTATCGTAATTAAGTGCTTCGATATTCATTTCAACCATCATAGCCTGCCTCCATACATCGTCCATCATGCATTGAGAAAAACCGATTACATATTTATCCTGCTTACCTTTACAAGACAGAGCAGAAAAGATAATCAAATAAATTATTAGTTTTGGGACTTGCTTCAATCTTAAATTCATAAAAACTAAATATATAATTGGAGTTCGTTGTGTACCTTTACAAAAGTAATACAAATATGAAAATTGTAAAGTAAATCATTTACAGTTATGTTATACGTCGAAATAAAATATGTTCTAAACCGGTTCCACCTCCATCCAAACTCTCAAAAACAAGGAAGGAGGAATTATACTTCCCCCCACCCATTTTACTTATTCTTTCCTGACAAGAAAATTTATAATTCATTCAAACGAATCCTTCTGTAACGTATCTTTTAATATCAAAACGAAGGATAATCCGGATTTTGAACAAGTTTGTTATTTGTTTGCCATGCAGATTCAGGAATTGGAAAAAGCAGCAGATGCTCGGATGATTTCTCGGGACGCAGATAACCCGGTTCGAGAAAATCACCGAAACGAATCATATCCTGCCGGTTAAAATTCTCCCAGGCTAATTCTAAACGACGCTCCAGATATAAATCGTCTAATGTTGCAGAAGTATAATTGTGGTCAGGGTTCTCAAAACCTCGCTCACGAATTACATTGATCAGACGGGTAGCTTCTGTATTATTTTGATTGAGACGGAGCAATGCTTCTGCTTTCATCAGATAAACATCGGCCAATCGGAAGATGGCAAAATCATTTTCCTGATCAGAACTGGAAAGACCTTTTTCAAATACCCATTTATTTACACGCGCCCCTTCTTCTTGATTTACTTCACCCCACATTCCTTCTCTTATAGTACCAGAAATGATATTAAAATCAACAGTATGAATAAGATCACGTCCGTGAGCTGTCACTAATACCTCACCGGTTGCTGGATTGATCATGGGTCCCATGAGGAATGAACCCTCTTTTCGTTTATCTTCGTCATCAAACTGTTTTACATAACCGGGTTGTGCACTGACACCGTTCCAAGTACCGATATTCATACCTAAAGCGATAGGATCTAAGTAATGAAGTGTGCGGTAGTGCATATGATTTCCACCATCAGCTTTACCGAAGGCAATCGGAAGAATAATCTCTCTGGAAACCTGATTATTCACTTCAAAACTGGTTTTCCAGTTCGGCTCAATAATATAATCCAGTGACAACACTTTGTCACACGCATCAATCACACCTTGCCAATCAGGTGTTCCGGTCCACACTTCTGCATTGAGATACATTTTAGCCAACAGCGTATAAGCAGCACCCTGAGTAAATTTTCCATAACTTTCGTCGGTAACATCACCGCGCAGAATATCCTTAATCTCATTCAATTCATCCACAACGAAATCGTAAAGCACCTGACGCGAAGACAATCCCGGCAATTCGGTGCTCTCATAATCTGCTACGAGCGGCGCATTTCCGAAATAATCTATCAAAATATAGTACCAAAAAGCACGAATGCCTCTGATCTCTGCCAGCGTACGCTTTTTGAGTTCTTCATCCATTTCTGTATTTTCAATCGTTGCATACACTTGATTGCAAGTAGTAATCCCTGAGGTACAGCTGTTCCAAGCACCTGAAATGAGACCACTTCGTGCCTGCCAAGTATGAAGTTTGAGTTCCATATGCACACCTCCGTCCCACCAGTCACCACCCACACGGGTA
>CAKUWM010000100.1 GCA_934699305.1 uncultured Saprospiraceae bacterium
TTATCCCAACGATCACGTACATAAACGGCAAAAAGACGTTCCGAATCATCAAATCCACGCGAGGAAAATTTGCCCTCTTTGAAATTGGAATACACCACATCTGCTTCAGACAACTCCCCTATCGAATCTGCAGCTAGTATGTGAATACTGACATCCGCTTTGAACTCATTTTTCCAATTCAATTGAATACCGCCAAAATCATTCAGAATATCAATTGTTTCATAAATAGATTGCACTGGAGGAGTTTTGGGTTGAACTGTAACCAAAACTGGTTTGGATTCATTGAAACTACGATCTACCACATATAATAAGACCGACTGCTCGTTAGTAGAACCAAATCCCTCTACTCTCAAGCTATTCGAGTACAAGGTGGCAGTAGTGAATTTCTCTTGGCCGTGAAGCGTATAAACAGCCTTTACGCCCAACAAATCATCATCGTCAGGCAAGTCATATTTGATGATTGCAGCTCCTGGTAAATTTTCCACAATAGGGTTTTTTATACTTCCTGGAGGAACATGATCGGTTGGCGTCTGTCCGACTGGTTCCTCTTTGCAACTCATATAGCAAATTAACATGAGGAATAAAGTGGATATAATTAAAATTTTTTTCATATTCATCACAAATTTAATTGACAATAGTATAAGTGTAATTAGCAAACTTATACTACCATCCTGGGTTTTGTATCAAGTTTGTATTTACTTCGATTGACGCTTTCCTTATTGGAAAGAAATAGTTCTTCATTAGAAATTCTGGAAGGGCAATTGTTTTTATTTGATAGTACTCCTCCGTGGTTTCGCCCATTACATTCCATCCTTGTATGGGTCTATTCATATAGTCTTCCGCTTTTTTCCAACGCAACAAGTCCCAATAACGTTCTCCTTCAAAGGCAAGTTCAATCATGCGTTCCTGATGAATTATATTTCGCATGCCATTCTGAGTATTCGGTTTCTCTGGTTGATTAGAGTAATTCTCCCAACTTTCCTTTACTCCTTCTAAAGATGCTCGTTCTCTTACCAGATCAATCCATTGATATACTTCATTGTCGGGATAGTCTTTACTTTCATTTAACGTTTCCGCCATCATCAGATAAAGATCTGCCAATCGAATGATAGGAAAAGAATATCGTTTCTCAGTAAAGGTGGTTCCTTCTATCACTGTTTCATAACTAACTAACTTCTTGGGAAGGTAACCAGTTACTGTATAGCGAGTTACCCCCATGGATCCGCCAATCTGACCTCGTTTCGTTTGACCATATCCAATATTAGTAGCTTCATCATTTAGAATGCCATTCCCATAAATGACGCCTCCATCAAAAGAAAGAGAAGCGTAATAGCGAACTTCTCGATTAAAATTTAGATTGGCAGTGATAAAGCCTGTTTTGATATAGTATTTATGATCTTCTCCAGCTTCACTTACTTTATAACGACTCTCGTAATCCCAGCTTACATCTTCATTGATAGGAACTCCATTTTTGGTATAAAAGGTTTCTACAACGTCTAATGTAGGAGACATCATAGATACAGCATTGTCATTACTTGCTTGATTGGAGTTTGTTCTCGTACAAGCGACCTTTTGTAAGTGTCTTACATCTTTTGTTGATCCCCAGATAATTTCACTGTTCCATTTTTCTGTTACTGCATTGCGGATATTCAACTTTTCACGTGTGAAATTCGAGATAGGACTATAATCTCTGTAATAATACAGTTCATGGCCTGCTTCGTGAGCTACTTCTATAGCCTCTTTAGTTGCGGCAGCAGCTAACACCCATTTATTTGCATCATAGGCTTGTGGAAAAAGAATGACACCCCGATTATCTTTCACATTTGTATAATGAGGATTTCCGTTAAAGAGAGGGCTGGCTGCCAATGTTAATGTTTTGGCCTTAATTGCCAACGCAATCGGTTTTGTCATACGCCCGATTTCCTGCGTCCTATTCTGTATAAAATCAGGTAAATCAGGTGCAGCTTCATCTATTAAAGAAATAATATAGTTGACTACTTCATCCACTGGGTCTCTATAGACTTGTACTTGTTCCGTATTCGATGATACAGGAATATTCTTCTTGACAATAGGTATAGGACCGTACATACGTAATAGATAGAAATGATAATAGGCTTTTAGTGCTTTTACCTCAGCAACCCATCTTTCTTTATCATAAGTTTCCAAGTCTTTTGGTTTGTCAATATTCTCCAAGAATATATTACAATCGCGCAAAGCCACAAACAGATTTTGTCCCCTTTCTCTGCCATCCCAATAATTTAACAATGGTTCATTGGTATTCTGATAGCCACGAGCTACATCAAAAGCGTGTAAATCATACCAATAACGATTATTATCCAATGGATTTAACCAACATTCATTTCCAGACATAAGCTGTGGGGTGTAATTGGGGCTTGCAGGATCAGGTAAATAGGAATAACAAGTAAACAGATATTTTTCTGCATTTGCTCGGTTGTTGAAAGCATGATTGATTGTAGGAATATTATCTGGTACTACATCCAGAAAGTTGCTACAAGCGTATAAACCAATTATATATGTAAAAAGGATTAATTTATTTATTCGTTTCATAATGCGCTTCAGATTATAAATTGATATTAATACCGAAATTCAATACACGTTGCACGGGATACCCCAGACCATTTCCAGCCATTTCTGGATCCCATAGTTTAAACTTGCTGAATGTGAGTAGATTAGTTCCGCTCAGATAAATTCGCAACATATTAATATTGAGCTTTTGTGTCAATTCCTTGGGTAATGTATATCCTAATTCTGCTGTCTTCAGCCGCAGAAAAGAACCATCACGCATAAACCAAGTACTCCTTTGCGTATTATTACCGATAATACGATCGGCCAAACGAGGCCAGAAAGCATGACTGTCGCGATTATCTTCAGACCAGTAGCTATCTGCAATGACCTGCAACAATGCATTATTAGAGACTATATTACTATTACCATCTGTGTCACTAAACGGAGATATCGAATTTGAGTCTATCCAGAAAGAGGAACGGGCAGAACCCTGAAAGAATGCAGATAAATCAAAGTTTTTATACCCCAAAGAAAAACCCAGACCATAAATGATTTCTGGAGTAGTAGGATATCCGATTGGCACTCTGTCCTCTGAATCAATAACTCCATCCCTATTTATGTCTTTATATTTAATATCTCCCGCCATATATTCACCAAATAGCTGTGTGGGAGAATTATTTACATCTTCTTCATCCCAAAAAAGACGTTCTGCTATCAGACCCCATTGTTGTCCTATTTTCTGACCTACCAACGAACGCCAAGGAGTTGTGGAATAATCTGGTTCTTCATAAATCTTATATTTACTTTTCGCATAAGTCAGATTTCCTCTTACAGAAAGCCATATGTCTTTGTTCATTATTTGTGAATAATCCACTGATATATCCAATCCAGAACCAGAGGCTTCGCCAATATTAGATTGTGGCTGAGCCTGTAACCCCATGGTTGTAGGAATAGAAGCACGAGGTTGTAATATATTTTTACGTGTCTCTAAGAAATAATCGGCTTGAATTTCAAATTTATTAAATACTCCCAGTTCAATACCGTAATTTTGTTTGTAAGCCGTTTCCCAGGTAATATAAGGGTCTTCGTAACGCGAAATGGAAACGCCGTTTAAACTATAGTTAAAATCAGTACCAAAAACGTATCCTTTGCCACTATTATTCAGATTCACATTTGACAAGTAAAAGAAACGATCCTGAGC
This sequence comes from uncultured Saprospiraceae bacterium, assembly GCA_934699305.1. Lineage (GTDB taxonomy): Bacteria > Bacteroidota > Bacteroidia > Chitinophagales > Saprospiraceae > Parvibacillus. The sequence continues at coordinate 3,728 of CAKUWM010000100.1, forward strand.
ACTTCCGATGGCATCATTTCCCACTAAACCATATGTGCCTTTCAATTTTAATTTAGAAAACACTGTATTATAAGGCTCCCAGAAGCTTTCATTTGAGATTAGGTAACCAAGACCTAAAGAGGGGAAGAAACCCCAACGTTCTTTTTGTTCAAAACGTTCGGAACCATTATACCCAAAATTGGCCTCTATAAAATAACGGCTATCATATGAATAAGTACCACGACCAGCCAGTCCGACATTACGATAAGGCAACGAGGCTTGTAGATTACCTGTATTACCTCTTAATTCTTCGCGTGTGGTAAGTACCATTAAAGCACTTACAGTATGTTTATCTTCAAACGTGTGGTTGTATTGAGCGGCTGTTTCAAAATAATTCGTACTAGTAACATCCTTTTGTCCTTCACTATATCCCAAATACTCTGTACCTCCTAAGGGATTCAAAGCGGTTAGCTTATATGTGTCATTTCTTTTGTCATACGATCCTATTTTGTAATAAAAAGGATTATAGAAGCGGGATACATCAAAATAAGAATACCGTGAAGTATTAAACAAAGTGCGTAACGACAAACCCTTCACCAAGAAATCCAGATTCTGACGCAATTCCACCTGGGCTAATACCAATGATTTGCTATAATCTTTATATCCCTTTACCATATCGGCATAAGGGTTAATGTAATTTGCTCCATCAGAATTTCCAAAAAGGATATGTTGGGAATGTGCATTTGCTGCATCGGGTTCAAAATATGCGGGAAATAGGACTGGGTTTGTTCGCATTACTTTATTATATAAGCCGGTCCCTCCATCTAACGGTCCAGAATAATCGTCGAATGTTCCATGCAGGCGGACAATCATTTCTGTAGTGGGAGTAACATTAACGTTTACATTTGAACGGAGTAAATATTTTTTCAGATCGATATTATTATTAAAGTTATTTCGTTTATCTACTTTTATGATACCATTATCCTGATTGACTGAAGCAGCAACATAATAACGAGCAATTTTTCCACCACCACTGATATTTAAATTCAGTCGATGGTTGACAGTAAAATCCTTGAACATCAATTGACTCCAATCTGTAGCAGGATATACATTCGGATTCAGACCTTTTCCCGTATTATTTATTTTATCATTAGAATAAGGCAAAACTCCCAATGGATCGCGTGTTTTAACTGCTTCAGTATGCATTTTCATATAGGTAATCGGGTCTGATAGTTTCACCCTACTTACGGGTTGTGAGAAAGATGTTTCATATCGAGCTGAAAATTTTGCTTTTCCTTCTTGACCTTCTTTGGTTGTTACCAGAATAACCCCATTTGCTCCTCGTGCACCATAAAGAGCGGTTGCATTTGCATCTTTCATAATGGAAAAGCTTGAGATATCATCTGTATTTAATCGTGCCAAATCGTTGCTTGAAAACTCAACCCCATCAATTAAAATTAAAGGACCTCTTGAATGTTCATTGAAAGAGGTTATTCCGCGCACAAAAAAATCTGCATTATCCTGTCCTGGTTCTCCACTTCTCTGATAAGATATAACACCTGCGATTCTACCAGCTAATGCAGTAGTTAGGTTGCTGCTTGGCACTTTCAAATCATCAGGTCTTACTGTAGTAATGGATGCTAAGACACTCTCTTTCTTTTGCTTGGCAAAAGCAACCACAGTAACCTCATCCAATATATCTGCCTTTTCTTTCAGTATGACAATTATCTCTGTTTGATTAGCAACAGTTATTGTTTGCGAATCCATTCCCAAAAACTGAAATACTAGCTTATCTGTAGATAAGACATCAATTGAAAAGGTACCATCGATATCAGTAGTTACACCCCGCGTACTTCCTTCAATCGTGATCGCAACACCTGGTAAAGTTTCTCCCGAAAGATCCAAAACCTTTCCTCTCACGGTCTTTCTGTTCTGAGCAATTTCCGACATTGAAGATGAATATACCTCTTCTTTCTTCCTTGAAACAATAATCTGACGTTCATGAATAGAGTATTTGTTGTCTGTACCTTCAAAAAGCTTATTCAATACCATTTGTATCGTTTCATCATCTGCAGTAATATGTACTTTTCTTTCTAAGTCAATAACACTATCATGATAAAAGAACAGATATCCGCTTTTCTTCTCTATTTCTTTAAAAACTTCCCTTACCGTTTTATTATTCATTTCAATGGAAAAACGCAACACTTGTGAATGTATGTTCTCTGCACTATACAAACCTATTGCAATAGAGAATAATAATATCGATAACTTCATAACTATGGGAATCTTTATGAATTTTACATTTTGTAATATTTTAATCTTGATTAATATCATATGATTACATTTATTTTAAATTAAACTCTTGTCGAAAAATATAATTCTAAATTAAGCTGGACAATATTCCCAATATTGTTCGATACTTATTTTTCACAGGTCTCATTTCATAGGCATTTAATTTTTCAAGTTTATTTTATGATTATGGATAATCTGTTTCACTAATTATCATATACAACAGAAAAAATATTTTCATGTATTTCATAACGGATTGGCACCGTCTCAATTAAAGCATCCATCACCTTCTTTAAGTTATCTTTCAAATCGAGTTTGCCAGTGCATCTAATATGTTCTATATTTTTGTCATATATGATTTCCTCTCCATAATAACGGCTTAGTCTATCCAAGATAACTGGTAGGCACTCGCTTTGATAATTATACCATCCTTCTTTCCAAGATATATAGCCAGAAATATCCGTATGCTCTATACTTTTATCTCCATTTTCATATTTGAATAGATAATTAGAAGTTAAAACTGCTAATCGTTCTTTCTCCTCATAGATTTCAACCTTTCCTTCGACCAGTGCAATAACCTGGTATTTATCTTCTTCATACGCAGTAATATTAAAGGAAGTACCTAATACTCGCACATCCATGTTTTTTGTCTTTACAATAAACGGACGATCCAAATCTGGTTTTACCTGCAAATAGGCTTCACCATCTATATAAATTTCTCTCTCTCTCTCATCGAATTGTTCGGGATAAACAATCCGGCTACCAGCATTTACCCAAAGGATAGTCCCATCAGAGAATGTTAAAGTAGATCGTTTTCCTTTAGGAACAATTAACTGGTTAATTCTTTTTGTTATGGAAGATTGCTTCTGATCACGCTTATCAATGGGGGGCATATGTTCCAATTCTGTTTTTTTTGTATTTACCCGAATCGAACCCTGCAAATCATATTGAATATTTATATTTTCCTCATCAATTGAAATACGTTCATTATCAGATAAAATTAACTGTACATTTTTGGATTCCTCTTCGGATTTAAATGTTTCAGCAATTGATCGAAGTGAATAATCTGTCCTGTTATTAGTAAAGAATAAGAAAGCAGCACTCCCCAATAATAATGCGATGGATGCTGCGACAAATAACTTATGAAATGGAAAACTTTCACGGTGAGATAGTTGGTGATTTGAGGCATCAATTTTCTTCCACAAAACCAAGTATTCACGTGATGACATCCTCCTTTTTTTTATCTGCATAGAATTAAGAAACTGTCTGGCAAGAGTAAACTCTTTTTTATCAATAATTCCGTCTTTTATCAGTAGTTGCCAAAATAATTCGGTTTCTCTTGTCTGATTTTTTGAGGAATCTATAAAAAAGTCATCCTGTAACAATTGATCTGCTGTATATTTTGTATAATCTTTTTTCATTAATAGATCCTTTCCCATTTTCTTTTACACTATATTAACGCTACATTTTCTTTTTTATACTCATTTATACCAGAATATTAGAAGAATAAAATCATCCTGATAATAATGGTCAATAAAGTCGGTAAATCGATGATTTATTAAAAGAAGTACGCAGTTTTTTTAATGAACGTTGAATCAGATTCAATATCGATTGATAATTCATTTGCATTATTTTTTCAATCTCTTCATAAGACAGATTTTCTATATATCTATAATAAAGGACTTCTTTTTGTCGGGGTGTTAATGACTCTAACATTTGCTGTATTCTTTCCGTTAAGTACTGTTGTTCTTCTCGATAAATAAATTCGTCTTCAACAGTTAACTCAAGAGTAAAAACTGGTTCAACCGTCTCATTATGATAAAGAGCCTTGTCTTTACAGAAAATATCAAAAAGTTGATTTTTCATCGCTACAAAAAGATATAGCTTAATATTATCTACCGCTGATAATTTTTCTCGATTACAGTATATTTTTACAAAAACATCATGCAGGCAATCTTGCACTAATTCATGATTCGTTGAGAAAAGCATTCCGTAGGAAAAAACTTCTTGAGCATATAACTCATATATGCGTGAATAGGCTTTCTTATCTCCATTCCGAAAATTGTCCCATAATATAATATCTTCCCGCTTTCTCATATTTCATATTTTCTCATATCTTACATATAGTTCATAAAGACTCCAATACTCTCAGTAATTTAGCATTATAAATACTGATGTTTCGCACTTCCCTTAAATAATTGATAAAGAAATAGAAAGGGAGCGCATTGCCTTCTATTTCCCTATGTTATAGCGTTTTACAATTTGTCGATCATCCTTAACTACCGAAGGACATAGGTTCAAATTTATGGATTCTGCTTTCGGATTGACTAGCATCTTCTCCAGCAAATCATGGGCATCTATTTTCAGTTCCTCAAATACATTACATATCAACTTGACCGTCCTTTCGGGACTAACCACCATAGACAACAGTATAACCAGTGCGATTTTACTCATAATCCCGTTGCTTGAAATAATCGGGGTTTGATTAGCCTTCAATGAGCTTCAACGCTTTGAAGCGACTAAAAAAACACCTTCTGCGGAAACCCTAGATGGGGGTATAATTCGCTTTCAACTCTTGAATCTTTTTTAAATCTTTGCATTGTAGCATATTTCATGGCCTGCACTCCATCACCAAAATGATCATTATCAATGATATATCAACCAAGACATACTGCTTTATTTTTCTTTATCATCTCATTATCGATGAGATTTTCAACTGTGAAACATCAGTAAATAGATATCATATCCATAACTTATAATCATATCGTCTTTGCACCCTTTTGTTATATAACGATAAATTTTCTCTAATATACTCACTTTAATCAGAAAAAGTATTTGACTCTATAACGAATAGAGTGAGTAGTCAAATTTGAGTTTCTCTGTTAAGAAGTAAGTCATATTGATATAGTTCTTTATGTTCTATAGATACTATCCCTACTGTCGCTTCATAAAAGTAAGCATCCCAAATCAGCCGTTATATTTTCCTTGATAAAAAATAGCGGCTGATTTTTTTTTTAGAATCTGTTTTGA
>CAKUWM010000101.1 GCA_934699305.1 uncultured Saprospiraceae bacterium
CCGATGGCTTGAGAGACTATTCGCTTTCTCATTTCCTGCATCATCTAAATGATGTCGATACTCATTTTGAAACAATCAGAAAAAAGACTCGACCTGATCATGTCTTAAAATATGTAGCGTCCTTAAGTGAAGGGACTCAGATGGAAAAGGGAAAGTTGCAGACCGGATTAATTGAAGTGCCTTTAAATTCGCCACTTGGCTTACTAAAAGGCTCAGACAATTATTTCGAAATCTATACGGAGTCGTATGGCAATAATCCCATTATTATTCAGGGCGCCGGCGCCGGTGCCAACGTCACAGCACGCGGCGTCTTTGGCGATATCCTGAAAATAGCTGACCGGTAGGTCCGGCTAAAAGTGCTCTTGATATTTAGTCGATGACTACAAGTTTGCCGGCGTACCTGCGCTTGCTATCGGACAATGTCAAATCGATGATGTATGAACCGGCATCTATATTGGATATACCTAATGTGAAATTATTTTTACCAATCACATAGCCTTTATTCCACTGTTTCACGACTCGTCCGGACATATCGGTTACCTTGATAAAGGCAGTTCCGAACCCTGCTGTTTCCAGGTCAAAGGATGTTACGGTTCTGGCGGGATTGGGATAAATATTGAGTTGAATAGCCCTATTCAAAATAGAAGTAGGTAGATAATTGTCGATATAGCATCCGGGATCTACTTGATAAGGAGCATCCAAAATGTCTGTCTTGGCACTGATAAAATCCTGGAAATAAGTTTCTTCCAGGACTCTGTCGCTTGCACCCAACCAGTCCTGCAACAAAGCGGTAAACACATTGCGATAGTCTTGCCCAAGGCCAATAAAGTCATTGCCTTCACCTACAAGGGACAGATCCGGATTCGTTCCAATAACACCGGATTTGATAGGTGTTCCGAAGAGAAACATTGGTGCTATAGTACCGTGATCTGTTCCGCCTGATCCATTTTCTTTAGGGCGGCGTCCAAATTCTGAAAAAGTAACGCCGGCAACACGATTATCCAATTCCATCAACTCAAGATCTTTTTGAAAGGCGAGTATGGATTCAGACAATTGTTTTAAAAGCGTTGCATGTGTTCCTTCCTGTGGTGTACTGCCATCACCCTGAGTCTTATGGGTATCAAAACTGCCTATTGACACGACATAAACCTTTGTCTTACCTCCACCACTGATCATGCGAGCCACTGTTTTGAGCTGATTTGCCAGATCATAGTTCGGATAGCTCCCCATATTTGCTCCCTTATTGAACACCTCGGAAACTCGACTGGAATAACGATTGGTAGAGTCTTCTATGTCTATAATATAAGAGAGATTGCGCCCATAATCAGAGGATGGAATAGATGCTGGAGCAATGCCGCCAAGTTCTGAAACTAAGGTATAAAAACCGGCTGGATTCTGACCACTTAGATTAATGCCTGCTTCATGTTGATGTTCTGTATGGAAGCCGATTGATTGTTGCTTATTACCAAGCTGTATGCCGAGTGGATCGGGAAAGTTGACCGTAGGCTCACCTGCAATACCCGGATAGGATGCATCCAAATAGCGACCTACCCAGCCACTGCCAAAATTAAAATGTGCCGGTGTACTGTCACCACCTGATAGCCATAGGTCTGTCCCCTTGAAGTGAGACTTATTGGTATTGGCATAACCAACACCATGCACCACTGAAAATTGATCTTTCTCATACAACTCTTTGAATGGTGTAAGATTTGGGTGAAGCATAACTTGATGATCATTGTCCAGTGTTGAATCCAAATGTACCAACTTATCTTGACCGATACCGATCACAGGTCTAAAAATCTTATAGGTATCATATTGAAAAGTAGGAATCAGGCAATTCAGTCCATCATTACCTCCTTTCAACTGTACGATTACCAAGACCCGATCATTGACCTCCTCGCAATTGAACATTCGTGCTAAAGAACCGGAAACAAAGGGTTTTAGAAGATTATTTTGAACGACTAGTGTACCTACAATCATCGGGGTAGAGACTTGAAGGAATTTACGACGTTTCATGATAAAGTATTTAATGATGAAAAAGTAAAAAGAGATTTATAATAATTGATATTCCTGTGAAAACAACATAGTACGGACCAAATTCTGGAGTCCGATTCTCACCTCATTAGGACTGCCACTACCTATATATGCTGCCCACTCATAAGCCCAATCTTCCGGCTCGATACCATCAAGGAGGTTGCTTGCAAAGTACTGAATTCTACCTTCATCGACTGCCTCAGGGAAGATATTGGCTGCCAGCTCACGTGTCAATAACATCGCATCACCCGGGTCAGTGAAAAATCCGGAATCTCTAAAAAATTCTTCAATATTGTGCGCTACTTTAAAATTCTTGTTGTCCAAATAAGAGCGCCCACTAAACATCATGTCTGCCAACTTATAGCGGGAGATAATGGTATTGGACGTAAACCACGACTTATCATAATCCGGATCCTGATAATACGGCGAATATCCGGCGACATCATAAGGCATAAAATAAGGCATTCCGCCATTATCCAAGATTATTGCTATAACCAGATTTTTTAAAAATGAATATAATAATCCTGCTTCATCATTTTGATTAGGCCATTTTTGATGAAAGAAATTCACCGTTCCAAGGTAGAGTTCTAATGGACTTTTGACCAATGCACCGATAATCTCATCTTTGCTGTCAGAATCGTCTAAATCGTAGAAATGCTTTGAAGTCAATAAAGTAATTATGACACCTTCAGTAACATAGTCACTATCTTTCAATTGCTGTGCCAAAGGAGTGATGATATCAGATTCTATTTCATTGGTAATATTGGGAGATACAAAGTAGCGATATAATCGACGGCAATACAAGCGCGCTGTCTCTATTTTCCCAAAGACCATTTCAACATATTCATCCAACTCACGAGCCATATCATCTTGAGACTTAGCACCTATAATTGTATGATTATCAAAGGCGCTACTGAAAGTTTTATCTTCAGTATTGTGAACATTAAAGGCAAATCGTCCCGTCGGAATACCGGTATCCGGGTCTATTGTACTTCGCGTTCCTTCCAATCTAATGCCGGTAAGCAATTTAGCACCTACCACGACATCATCTTCCGTATAATTAGTGTAATTACCGGGAGCTATTTGTGGTCCTTTTCCAATGGTAAAAAGTTCCAAAAATTCGCGCGCATAATTTTCATTGGGAGCAGTTTTCTTATTGTCCGTATTGTTGAGGTAAATGAGCATCAAGTTGTCCTTCGTCATCTTTTTAGCAAGGGTTTTAAAGCTCCCGGTAGTGTACTTAAAAATCAATGCCAGATAATCAAAGAATCTTTCTGAAGTATTTGTGTTGCTATTAACCACCATACATTTATGGAGGAAAAACGACATTTTCGAATGTAAACTCTCATCATATCGCATTTCATTTAAAACCCAATTACGGACATAATGACGTAATGACGGCTGAACAGTGTCAGTGGGCGTACCGTTATTAATCCATGGTTGCCCTGTTACGGGGTCAATGGGTTGGTCACGTGTAAAGATCATTGGTTTCAACAGCTCTATTACCGCTTCAGACGGAGTCAAATTGGCAAATTGCTTTATTTTTCCAATATCATACTTGAATGTTGCCCTTCGGAGTAAGTGGGCAGCCAAACGTTCACCCAATATTCCTTCAAACTTTTCTAAAGATGCCATAATAATTAATATTTTAGAAATAAAAATGCGACAAAGACGAAATACTTAATGTTGTCTCCCTAAATATATACATAGACTGAGATAAAATTAGATAGTTTAATTGAGTTTTTAAGAAAAAAGAAAATTTATGTTTTTCTCCGGTATTTTTGAAATCCAAATAAACTATAACCAATTGTCAATAAATGTTTTATAAAAAGTCATTTATTTTAAAAAGTGCGAATAAATAGGCTCAATATTTGAACCCAAATTCCGCAATAGACAAATGCGGAATCGATTTACGACTCGTAACCAATGGTTTCTGTAAACCATTGAAACGATTCGCACATCGGGATTAACCCTCATAATCAGCACTATACGGTTTTACAAAACCTTTATTGCTGCATTCGGGAATATTCTATAAAATAAAAATATCCGATAAAAGTAAAGGAGATAAAAACAAAAAAGGATTAAGGCAAAAGTACCTTAATCCCTTTTTCATTCATATAGTAAAATTAAAAAAGTTTAAACTTCTCTATTTTCTATAAAAGCAACCTACTTATTTCCTTTATAACGTTTATCCGGTGTGCCATCCTTTTTCAAATGCTTGTTGGCTTTATAACGCTTATCCGGTGTGCCATCCTTTTTTTTAGGTGCGGTATTGGAAACCGACTCTTGCTTAGTTTCTTTCTTTACAGTTGTCTTTTTCGACTGTTCTTTATTAGCAGATTCTTTTTTGACAGCCGCTTTTTTCTCCGTTTTGACAGCGCCCTTTTGTGCACTTTGTGCGACTTGAGCAGAAACATTTAATGACCATAAAAATAAAAAGGCCAAAAAAACAGATGATAACTTGTTCATCCTAACTTATTTATTTGTTTAAATGCAAAATTGCAAAGTAAAAATACATTGAAAAAACATGTGTACAACAAGAAGGAATGTTAATACAATACTAAAGCAATTATTTTTTATAATATTATGTTAACTAAATCGTTATACATATATTTATTTTTATATTTATTGAGGCATATTCCCCATATTTTGTCTAAAGAAACATCCTAATTTGAAGAATACATGAAGCAAATATGGCAAGAAAAACAAGGCTCAAAAACTTACACCCACATTCCATATTAGACAAATACGGAATTCGGGTAAAGGCCGGTTCATAAAACAATAATCTAAAGCAAGCAATAGAGAATAAATTGAAGATTTGAGAAGTGTTATGAAGGTTTATAAGAAAGAAGGCTGAAATAAAAAAAGCTGCCATTGCTGACAGCTCTTTCGTCGGGGTAGCAGGATTCGAACCTGCGACCACCTGCTCCCAAAGCAGGTACGCTAACCGGACTGCGCTACACCCCGAATCAAAATCTATATTATAGTGCGGTGGAAGAGGGATTCGAACCCTCGGTACAGTTACCCGTACGACAGTTTAGCACACTGTTGGTTTCAGACACTCACCCATCCCACCATGGACTTGCTTTCGTTTAAGCGACTGCAAAGATAAGAGGAATGAATGAATATTCAAGTATTATTTTTAATTTTAATGATATTTTTTTCTCATTATTCCTAATCTATTGAATAACTTATTCTTATACAGCTATATTTATATAATATCTTTTAAGTACAATACTTTTTTCATTTTTTTACCATCTCTCAGAATTACCAAATGAATCCTTTTTCGCCTTTCACTTGACAAAACCTGGTTAATTTCTCCTAAGGTAAAATTATGCACTGCCATTCTTTTAAATCGAATAATCTTATCCCCTACCCTTATATCCGCTTCAGCAGCAGCCGTATTTTCCATAACCTTCCTTACTTCATACTCTTTTAAATCAGAGCCCATAGCGACAAGGTACAATCCACTTCGATCGAATGGCATCTTTTTCTTACTCGACTTGTTTGGCTTCAAATAAATGTGCTGCAAATGAAAGTCCAATACGACATTATATCGGGATATCAACAAATTACCTACAATACCTTCTTTAGCAGAAACATCATTCTCTAAATGTGTAGAATCGACTGCCTGAAAATATGTTATCAAATTTTTTTGAGTATATTCTCCAATTTTCAATTCTCTTATTCTTCCGATAAATCCATCAATTGAACCACCTAAGCCCATCCCCATTGATCCCGGAATCATTTTTGAAGGCAGATAAGCCGTATCTACCATCGTCGAATACAACAACAGCCCAATAGATGCCCCCGTATCAAATAATAACATCTTTTCTTCATGGATATCTCTTTCAAAGCCCACATCAATGTGGATATATGGCTTGCCCTTTACCCATTGACAAGCCATCTGAGTATATCCATCTTCTTCAGGATGATATTGCACCGGGCCATATACCTTTATCTGCATATCATCAAAATCAAGTTCGATGACTTTATTACGAAATAAGCTATTGCCGATTATACCTGTTATATCTATCCCTAAGTATTCCGAAAATTGAAATATATTTTCATCCAACACAATGATATCGGCCTTAAGGAGCATGTCATTGGATGTCTCAAAGTTTACGCCTTGTCCCACAACAGCTTCCATCGGTCTCGACAAATCAGACCCATAAATCTGTATGGAACGAATCATCTTTATTCGTAAAAATTCTGCCAAACTTCTTTCAAAAAACAAGCTATGCTCTGAACCGCTATCGTATATAAACTTGAGAGGCGGAGAATCATTGACCTTCAGGTTAAGGACAATAAGATTGTTGTATATTTCAAATGGTATGGCAAAGTCCGGCTTAATCGTCGCTTTCAGGTCAGTATAACGACCTATCACAAGAAACAATATAAGCAGTATGATGCTACCTCTATACACAATTCATTTTTAAATATCGGTATTTACACATCCCTATCAGAAAAACTTTTATTTAAATATTCCTCAATGCACCCGGTCGCCCCTCAATTCCAACTCTTCCATAATCTTCGCCTCATAGTTGAGATATCCCTGCCACCTTTCTTTTACGTCTTCTTTTTCACCATACTTGTAGGCAAGGTCAATAAACATCCTGTAATGACCTGCCTCAGAAACCATAAATTTGTGATAAAACACCCTCAATTCTTCGTCAGGATGATGAAGTGACAATATTCTAAATCGTTCACAACTCCGGGCTTCAATCAGTGCGCATATCAACAGCTTTTCGACCAACTGGTTTTGCCGATTGCCACCATGTATTTCAAACTTTCGCAATTGGTTGACATATTCATCTCTTCGTTGAGGACCCAATTGCAATGATCTCTTTTTTAACATAGCCAACACACTCCTAAAATGTCCCCATTCCTCTGTGACGACGGGCGCAAGTTCTTCGACAAGTTCATTTTCTTCTGGATACTGTTGAATCAGGGATATCATCGAAAGGGCTGCCTTTTGTTCACAATAAGCATGATCCGTGAGGATAGCCTCAATTGAAATAGCTGTCAAATCCGCCCAACGTGGGTCAGTCGGCAATTTTAATCCTAACATTCCCTTTTTATTTACTTGCCAAACAACGAATTTGATTCATAAAAAAATCAACATTGGTGACAGGATATTCTTCATAACCGGTGGACCATACAATCTTAATCTTATCGATGGGTGAAGAAGTCAATATCTTTTGAGATTCCCGTGAAATCTGAAAGCTTGCACGATAAACTGTCTGATTATTTTCGTTATCTATCAAGCCGAGATCACTGCCAGAGGCAAATAATGTTACCGTCTCACCATTGATTAATTTTATACTCATCAATGTATTGTTACTCAAATATCCATAGTCCGCCCGCGCCATCCTACTTGCGACTGTAATCCGAATACTAAGCACCCTAACATCACCGACAAAGCCAACTAATCCCGCCTCACACGACACATACGACCTACCTTTTAAATATGTTGCAACCTCCGGATCAGAATACTCAAATAGAATTTCTTTCTGCAAATCTACACGCTTCCTTTTAGAATAATCATCTACCCCTGAAAATGTCTCTACACAAGGATATGCCGGCAATGGACGATTGGGATCTACTACGGATAGAAGATAGGATTTTGAAACGGATTTATCCTTTTTTCTGGATTTTTGATTATTACCATCCTGGGCTTCTGAATTTTCTGTTTCTGATTGTGTATTGGCATCCTCCTTCAATAGAGTCGAATCACTTGATTCATAATATCTCCATGAACCATCATCAAACACCACAATCATCTCACCTAGGTTATTCCTGCTCACTGTTTGTGTCCACCCTTGGGATGCATGGACAAACATTAAAATTACGATAAAGATGTACTTATTCATTTAGGAAAATTTCACAGTTTAATTTGAATATCAACGACTCTCCATACAAGCGAAACTTGCCATTTCTTTTGTCGCCGAAAAAATAAATCGATAGCTAAAATCAAGGATACTTTTATTCTAAAGACGAAGTAAATGACAAAATATCTTTGCAAACTTAAGCTTTTTCATCATACAATCATCCTGTCTTTTCCAATAAACAAATATTTTTATCATATATAATTTTTTTTCATATAAATTATGTTGAACTGCCTATGATACAAGATATTGATATAGAATGATTATATTTGGTCTTTTAAACATTGATAAATATATAGATTATTAATTATCTATTTGAAATAGGCTTTCTAAAAATCCGAATTTGGGATATTTTGGATATATGTATTGTAGCATATATTATCTTTCGGATATACAGAATGCTAAAGGGTGGACTCGCCATTTACATATTTGTCGGAGTTATATCTTTGTTTGCAACCTGGCGTATTGTGACGATATTAAAAATGGATTTATTGTCCACACTTCTAGGCCAGTTTGTGAGTGTCGGTGTCATTGCTATTGTCATCATATTTCAACCGGAGATCAGGAAATTCTTGCTCATGATAGGGAATAATGCGATTAAGGGCAATTTTAATATTCTGAATCGCTTTCTCCATAAAGTCATCAAGGTAGATCAGGATGAAAATCCGATTGTCACTCAAATTCACACTGCGATGATCAGGATGTCCAAAGACAGGACTGGTGCCTTAATTGTTATCGTAGAAGACATTATATATCCGGGCTTGGAAGATACCGGAATAGAAATGAATGCTACTGTCACCAAGCAATTGATTCTAAGTGTTTTTAATAAAGAAAGTCCACTTCACGATGGCGCCATGGTGATACAAAAAGACCGTATCTTGAGAGCAAGTTGTATTTTGCCGGTTTCTGACAACATCAATGTCCCACCGAGCGCCGGGCTCAGACATCGTGCTGCTCTTGGGCTTAGCGAGGTGAGCAATGCTAAGACTTTTATTGTTTCAGAGGAAACGGGAAGGATGTCCTACACGGAGCGTGGCGCTATTGAAATGAATCTTGACGAAGAGAAAATACTTCAATACCTGATAGAAGC
>CAKUWM010000102.1 GCA_934699305.1 uncultured Saprospiraceae bacterium
AACCAATTGATGTTAAAGAAGAGAGGAAACGGATTGAAGATTTTGTAATCGAGTATAAAACTATCGAGGCAAAAATCAAAGAGTCAGAAAGCAAATTAAATGGGATAAAGCTGGATAGCAGTCAGAAAGAAGAGAAAGAAAGGGCGTACAAAGCCTCTGAAAAACGACTTTCCGAGTCAACCGCCAAAGTGGCACAACAAAGAGCTGAAGTGGAGAGACAGACAAAACTGATGATGGAAAAAAACGAAATGCAAAGCAGGTTGGATGTTCTGCTTCAAAAAGAGGAAAACCTTAAAACCATTTTCAATTTGATGAAGGGAAGTGGCTTTGTCCAATATATATCTACTATTTATTTAAGACAGTTGTGCGACCATGCAAATGTGCGGTTCCATCGGATGACCCGCAATCAGTTGAGTTTGCAATTGAATGAAAGCAATGATTTTGAAGTGATCGATTATTTGAATGAAGGTCGAAGCCGAAGTGTGAAAACATTATCAGGTGGACAATCATTTCAGGTATCGTTGAGTCTGGCACTTGCGCTGGCGGAGAGTGTACAACGTCACGGCAAGTCAAATCAAAACTTCTTTTTCATCGACGAAGGATTTGGTACGCAAGATATCGAATCAGTCAATATTGTTTTTGATACTCTGAGTCGACTTCAAAAAGAAAACCGCATAGTCGGCATTATTTCGCATGTGGAAGAACTAAAAGATCGCATGCCGATAACTTTACAGATAAATAGGGATGAAGAGCATGGAAGTATTATTACTATGGAGAAATAAAAGAAAGGCTATAATAGATGGAAAACGAAGTAAGAAAAAGTGATGTACTAGTTTGGAAAGAATCACGTTCAGTTATTGAAGTAAGTTTAAAGTATTTTCTTATAATAGGATTTTTGATTATTTTGAATACAATTGAAGCAGATGCACAGGTAAAATATTCCATTAAAACAGAAGTCGGATTTTTGAAATATCAATTTCATACGATACGAGTTGATCCGGGACCTGATTGGAAGGGCTATTACTTGGACAATAAGGACGGCATTGATGTCGGCTTGGTGAATGGTATTGAATTCAATCAAATATTGTCAGTAGGAATCGGGGCCAGATACTTTAATTTTGAAGGATATAATGGACTCGCATTGTATTCAGACTTTGAGTATTTGCCCTTGAGATCGAGGTTAACCCCATTAATCAATTTACAAGTTGGGTATAACCATCTTTGGAATCAATATCACGGTGGAACCGGAACAGGACTTGGTGAATTGAATGTCGGACTATATTTTCGGTTGACTGATAAAGCTGGATTTTATGCCAAATCGGGGTTCTTATTGGCCCAGCAATCCTTTATAATCCCCATCAGAGGCGGAATCAAACTTTCATTCTAAGAGTAAAGGCTTCTTTGATTTTTTAACCAATATTTTACCTTGGAATTCAATGAGCGTCTCGCGATCATTTACGTTCAACAAAAGTCCACAAAGCCCCATTTTTAGTTGAATATTTTGATAACAAACCTTTTGAGGTGAGCTCATCCAACTGATGTTCACTTTCAGCGCGTGGAATACTTGTTAGAATCGAAAATTCTTTGGCAGTCAATGAATTGAATTTTGAAAATAGAAATTGCCAGGATGTATCGTATTTTGTTTTAACCGCAGAAGGAAGTAGTGTTAGTAGTGCATTTTCAAAGACGTGAAATGGTTTTGTACCATACACCATTTGTTTTCGCCCTGATGCGTCTGTAAAAAAAATGGTTGGAAAGCCTCTGACGCCCATTTCTCTACCTAATAGTAAATCTTGTTCGAAGCTTTTTTTCGCTATTCCTTCATATAATGCTTTAAATTGTGTTATGTCAAGACCGGTATCTTTGGCGGCTAACTCTAAATTGTCCCATTTGGTAATATTCTTTTTTTGTAAAAAGACCATTTCTCTAATTTTCCTTAAAAACAAAATGGCTTTGTCCTCATCCAACAATTGTGCTGCTTTAAAAGCAATCGAAGGTGGAAAAGATGAATCCAAAGGGTCTTCTAACCAAACATCGCCATCAATAGGCATGTCATAATGGATACTTACCTCATCCCAATGGTGTGCTACGTCTGAAGGCTTGCTTATGCCGCCACTATTGTAGCTCCAATCAGGTAACAGCCCGCCCATTCTATATTCTACTTCTATATATGTGCCATATTCTAACTTCAATTTTCGCAATTGAGGTTCAATACCCCAGCAGGAAGAACAGATAGGGTCGGTATAGTAGATTAGCTTTATGGGTTTTACAGTGGCCTTTTCTTCGGTCGAATGTATTGTTTTAGGTTGTATCTCCGGTATTTCACAAATGCCGCTGTCGGGATTACACAATAATGGATTGTTGTTAATCATTGAATGAATTGTTTGTGCGGGACAAAAAGTTGTTCCGGCAATAAGAATAAAAGCTATGATGGCATAATGACACCACTTGAGAATGGTTGGTTTATTCGGCTTACTTCCAAAAGCATTAGAAGTCCGATATTTAATTTGGCTCATAACGTTCGACAGCCGAATTGTATTTTTTTGGCGCAAAATATAATCGTGTTTTTAAAATTATGTTTCGTTGAACGCTATTTATATGCTTGGTTATGAACCGATGTAATGACACGCCCACTGGGGTCCTGCATTTTTTTGAAGGCTTCATCCCATTCAAGAGCAATGGCAGTGCTACAGGCAACAGATGGTTCGGAAGGGACGCAAGCTGCTTCCTGATCACCCGGAAAATGTTCGGCAAAGAGTGACCGATAATAATATTCTTCCTTTGTCTTGGGTGTATTAATAGGAAAGCGGAAAGATGCATTCTTCAGCTGTTCGTCAGAGACTTTTTCAGAAGTAACCATTTTAAGGGTATCTATCCAGCCATAGCCGACACCGTCCGAAAATTGTTCTTTTTGTCTCCAGGCGATTTCATCCGGAAGATAATCTTCAAAGGCTTTTCGAAGTATGTGTTTTTCGATTTTGCCATTGCCGGACATTTTGTCTTTGGGATTGAGACGCATGGCGATATCCATAAATTCTTTATCTAAAAATGGCACTCTACCTTCAACGCCCCATGCTGCAAGAGATTTGTTGGCTCTAAGGCAGTCATAGAGATGCAGTTTGCCGACTTTTCTCACTGTCTCTTCGTGAAAAGCCTTAGCGTCAGGTGCTTTGTGGAAATAAAGATAACCGCCAAAGATCTCGTCTGAGCCTTCACCGGATAATACCATTTTTATACCCATAGACTTGATTACTCTGGCAAGGAGATACATGGGTGTGCTTGCACGTATAGTTGTTACATCGTATGTTTCAGTATGATAGACAACATCTGACAAGGCGTCTAACCCTTCCTGAATAGTAAAATACACCTCGTGATGTACCGTGCCTATGTGATCGGCAGCTTTTTGTGCGGCAGCCAAATCCGGAGAACCCTTCAAACCGATGGCAAAGCTGTGTAATTGTGGCCACCAGGCATCTTTTAAACCGCCGGATTCAATTCTTCGAGCGGCATATTTTTTTGCAATTGCACTTACAATACTTGAATCGAGACCACCTGAAAGCAATACGCCATAAGGTACATCCGACATCAACTGCCTGTTAACGGCTTCTTCAAAGGCAACTTTGACTTTTTGAATATCTGTTGTATTGTCCTTAACGTTGTCATAATCAACCCAATCCCTCTTGTGCCAAGGTTTTATCTGCCCATCCACAGAGTGTAGATAATGTCCCGGCGGAAAAACTTCAATTTTATTGCATACACCGCTCAAAGCTTTCATTTCAGAGGCAACATAGAAGTTGCCGTATTGATCCCATCCGATATATAATGGAATGATGCCCATGTGATCTCTGGCAATCAGATAGGTATTTTTTTCATGATCATAGAGGGCAAAGGCAAAGATCCCATTTAACTTGTCGATAAAATTAACCCCATGTTCTTGATACAGCGCTATGATAACCTCACAATCAGACTGTGTTTGAAAAGAATATGGATTATTGAGTTCTTTTTTGAGTTGACGATGGTTGTATATTTCTCCATTTACAGCCAGGGCTAATGTACCATCAGTACTAAAAAGTGGTTGCTTGCCGGAGGTAGGATCGACGATAGAAAGTCTTTCATGTACCAATATAGCGTCTTTGCATGTAAAGATACCCGACCAGTCAGGACCTCTGTGGCGTTGTTTTTTAGACATGTTTAATGCCTGAGGACGAAGTGTTTCAACGTCTTGTTGTAAGTTGAAGATTCCAAGAATTCCGCACATAATTTTTTATTTAAGGTGCAAAATTAGTTATAATTTATTAAGGAACAAGAAATAACGTGTTTTAATTAAATCTAATCGAACGACAAGTGTTGTGATTATTAGCGGATTCAATGGAGTGTCATCGTTTTTTACAATTATTATGTTGCCATATTATTAATCCCAAATTACTCTTAAAGACAGCACTTTACCTTTAAGAATAATGCGGATCACTATTCTTAGGATAAATTAAAGAAAAATACATTATACTTCTTTTATTTTCATTTTTTGGTTGATTAATATGATTTGTTGAAAGAAAAGCCTAACTTTAGGGCACTTACGTAAAAATGAAAGTCAATGAAAGCAATATTTAATATCATCATATTGGGTATAATTTGTCAAGTTATGCAATCTTGTTCATTTGGGACTCCGGATTCAGTGATTGATAAATATTGTAATTGTTTGGAAAAGAATATGTCTGACAAAATGAGTTTTGATACATATCTGGAAGTTGTTAACAAATGTGAGAAACAACTGAACAAATCAATCTATGATCGTAAATTCTCATCCAAGGAAGAAGAATATATTAGACAAGAAACGATTAAATGCGGTATTAATAAAACGATTGATCATGGCGGGAAGTCAATCGATCACTTTCTAAATGAGAAATAGGGCTGGACCCTTTGTACGAAGTTTAAAAAATTGATATTTTTAATTCTTTGATTTGACTGATAAAGCTCTGCTTACATTAAATCCAAAATGAATACACCCGTTATCCCATTTATTAGTTTTTTCAGATAGAAATCCTTTTTCAATCATGGATGTATTATTTGTCAAAGTAAAGGTTTCTTTAAACCATTGATTACGAGTCGTAAATCGATTCCGCATTGTTTTATGCGGAATGTGGGTTAATCCCGAGGTGTCGGGACTCTAACCAGCTGAGCTAAGGAGCCAATTAAAGGGAGGTTGTCGTAAATGATAGCTTTAAGGATGGTGACATTTTTAATTTTCTTGAACTCTTTTTCCATCTTCATAGCGAAGCCTCTGGACTCACCTGCAGAGAAGACGGCGACTAAGGTCCAGGGTCTGTGTTTGGAAGTGAAAGAAGCAAAGGGTGAGCTGTTGTGTTGCTCTATCCTTTTATAAGGGTCAGCGGAATAACCGATGTAAAATATATCAGATTTATGTTCCATTACATGAGTTGTGACAATATAGATATGTCAATTTATAGTAAATTATGTCATTAAAGAAAGTGAAAAAAGCAATCCGTAAATAACGGTCGCTCTAAGTGATCGGTTCCAAAATTGAGCCCATTCCCTTTTGTTTAAAGATTTATTACTGTTTACTATGTCAAAAATATAGTGTAAAAGGCACATTCTATAGCAAAAGTGGTAAAATAAAAACTTAGCCTTCGCATGAGAATATTATAGATTTTGAGTTAAAAATTTCAATAAAAGTTATCGTAAAAAATATAAATTGGTAAGTTTTAAAAGTGCTCAAAAAAACCGTTATAGTAAGGGATAAGGAGAAATGATAATTGTTAATAGGAGGTTAATGATTGGGGGGGGGTAACTTTGTTAAGATTTAGCGTCATATTCACGCAAAAATTATCCACACTTGTTTAAAATCTGGGGATAGAAACATCTTTAATAATTTAAACATTTT
Organism: uncultured Saprospiraceae bacterium; assembly: GCA_934699305.1. Taxonomy (GTDB): domain Bacteria; phylum Bacteroidota; class Bacteroidia; order Chitinophagales; family Saprospiraceae; genus Parvibacillus. The sequence goes on from CAKUWM010000102.1 coordinate 5,900, forward strand.
TCAAATGAAGAGATTTCACTATTTTTCACTACCAACACTTGTCCTATTATTAATACCGATGCTCAATAGTTGCTCAAAAGACAAGGATATTGAACAACAAAAACAAGACCTTCCAAAAGAATTAGCAAACACCAAAAAGTTGTATGACATTGTAAAAAGTTATAACAACAATGAGCTCAATCTTAGGGATGCTATCTCATTTACTCCTCAACAAGCAATCGACGAGTTAGAAGTTTTGTACAGTTATGCTTATGGGGATTATCATGTTGTGAGTTTAACTTCTTACAATTATGTTGACACTGTAAACATAACTCTTCAATCAAACCCGGTTGATGGAAGTGCGTTTACAAAACTTACAAACGATGTTTTAGCAGTTTGCGCATCACAAATCAGCCGGATCACTGCCTCTGGCACGAAATGCTTTTATGCGTTGGAACTTAATATTTTAAGTCAAACAGGTAATAGTATCTCTCTTTCAGTAGGTGGAATTTATGGTACAAATGCTGGACCGACTCAACCAACTGGTCCTACATGGCCTTACAAAGGAAATCTAGGAGGTTACCATAGAGATGACAAAGACTGTCAGGGGGTTAATGCTCCTGGGCAAATACAAGCACCTGCTAAAATTATGCAAGCTGTCAATGCCGCTAGACCTTATATTAATCCAATTATAGATATTTCTCAAGGTCAACAAGTTGTTATCACAGGTCAAATACAATTGTTTGGAAATACCAAACAAATCGTTCCTGGCACTCCTCCGTCTTATAACAACAGATGGCATACATTAATGAATAGTGTTAATCCATTAGATGTTACGGCAAACGATTGTGTTGCTGATAACAATTGTTTTAAACTCCGTGGTTATTGGACTAATATTAACGCATGGGATTGTAACAATTCCGCACCTAGTAAATGTATTGAAAATTCAGAAGCAGAAAATTACTATAACAGGTTCTTATATAGCACTTTAGATTGTATGTCATATTATAACAAAAATTACTTTGTGATGTACAACAGAGGCGATTATTGGGATGGGTATGAGGTATGCGTTAATGCAGAGAATTGTTACTATTGGTGGGAAAATAATATAGTTTTAGCTAATAGAAATATAGTACCAACTAAACCAGAAGATAAAAAGGAGATTCCAGCAGAAATCAGATAACAACTATTTAACCAAAGTAGAGTATTTTCGTTTTCTTCTTTGGTTTTTAAACATATATTTTATGAGAACAATTATTTGCTTTGTGCTATCTGTTCTTTGTTTAGAAGTTTTTGCACAAAACAGAGGATTTTATCTAAAAGTTAAAAATGATGGATTAACACCTAATGCGACTACAGGAGTTGAGTTTGCAACTGAGGTGAATGAGAATGAAATAATTTATCTACAGAATTATTACATCTACGAAAACGATCAACCATTTGCAAAAACAATTGGGAATAAAACATATCTTGTTCGTAGCAATAAAGATGGGAATATAAACAAGGAAATATTTTTACAAAAAGATTCTCTTGAATTTCTATTATTCTACGGAGTAAGAGACAGAGATAAAGTCATTTTATTTGGCACTGGCGCAACTAAAGATTCTTTTTATATAGTAACAAGAACGTACGACCTTGAATTAGATTTGTTGGATGAAAAGATAATCAATTTAAGTCCTATAAATGAAGATATAAAAGACTGGGGAGGTTTAGACTTTCCATTATTCAATTGGTTAAATGATAAAATTTATATATGTTTTTCATCTTCAAACCCTTTAACAAAGTGTTTATTGTTTCAATTTGACGAGAATAGTCAATTAATAAAACACAATATTGATAAGAATGCGGGTGATGGTATAGAGGTTAAAGCTTTCACTATTACGAATGATAATAATCAAATTGTTGTGTTAGGTACTTTCGGAAGAAAATATTTCAACTTAGACCTAAAGTTTTTGAGGGAAGAATTTTTTAATCCCTTTGAAGAATCTGATTCTTCATTCTATCATTTTGGAAAATATTTACCTTTTGGAAATGAGAGTTATCTAGCATTTGGAAGTAAGGATATCATAGAGAATGGAGAACATCGTGTCTCAAGGGTTCTTGGTGTGGCAAATAAAAGATTACGATTATATGACTATAAATATGTTTCAGAATTTGCTGAAGGTGATTTTTCAGATGGTCCGCCAAGATATACCAGTGGATTGTTTAAAGGAACAGATGGCTATTATACATGTTACGAAGCAGTTCCACAAGATTCTGACCTTCCAACTGCAAACACTTTTTTTATTTCAAAGTATGACTTCGATTTAAACCCAATTTGGGAAAGGAGATTTATCATGGAAAGTGGTGTAAGATTTTTTAATTATTATGCAGAGCTTACCTCTGATAATAGTTTTCTTATTTCTGGTGTACATAGAATATTTGACCCTATATTAAACTATCCCCACCATATTGAAGGTCACGTAATAGGACTAAAACCTGATGGGACACCATCTACTCTATCAAGTTCTAATTCTGAAATTGAAGCTATTTTTTCAGTTCAAGAAAATCCAGTGATTAATACTTTTACTTTAATCAAGAGCTTGAACAATAACAATCCCTATATGGTGAATATACTTGATGTATCAGGCAAGAACATTGCAAGCAGTCAAGATTGGAATGACAGTATATTATCAATCAACGTTTCCAAATTCACAAGTGGTACATATATTTATACCATTTCCGGTAACAAAAAACTTATTTATAGTGGGAAATTTATCAAGATTTAATTATTATCATACAACACTATCAGATTGGTGTTTTAAAATAGGAGTGATTTGAAATTTTCATATTGACCGTCCAGCCTTCAAAGGTTGGACAGTCTTTTTGTTCCTATTCATACGTAACAAGCCAAAAACGACGACCGTTTTAGCCTTGTTACGGGTTTAATGTCAGACTTATGGGAATGAATGATGTAAATGAAGTACATAAAATATTTTTGGGCGTATGAAAGTTAAAAAAAGGATTGCAAATGCATGCAACCCTTTCTAAACGCTCCCCCTGTCCCGACTTTTCGGGGCGACCCTCTGATTAATCCCGAAGTATCGGGACTCTAACCAGCTGAGCTAAGGAGCCATACAGAGG
>CAKUWM010000103.1 GCA_934699305.1 uncultured Saprospiraceae bacterium
TAATGAATTATGTCCTAATAGTTCCTGTACTAACAGGATATCTATTCCTCCGGTATCAGATGTGTAGCAAAGGTGTGGTGTAGTGTATGCACCGTAGTGTTTTCATCGACACCTGACTATTGTACTGCCCGATACAGTATGTGTTGTACACTTTGTTCACTATATTAGCTCCCGGTCTGACCTTAGATTAGAAAATACATTGGCTTGTATTCTGATAGACAACGCTCCAATAAAGGGAGCAAGGATAGAGATAACTTGGTAATTCTGTCTTTTTTCCTTTTGCACACTTTATTTTTACGAATTAGTTAGATGCAATTCAGCAGTTAAGGTTAAGCGGCATTTACAATGGTCAAAGGTAGATTTGTGAATTGTCTTATATTAAATACCCCTACCGTTAATTGCCACACTTCACATAAAAACTAAAAAAAAGTTTGTTATTTTAAAAAAAGATATATCTTTGCAACGCTTTAGAAGAAAAGCACTCAAAATAAAATGGGAGCATAGCTCAGCTGGTTCAGAGCATCTGCCTTACAAGCAGAGGGTCAGGGGTTCGAATCCCTTTGCTCCCACTACTCTAACAAGGGTTTCAAGAAATTGGAACCCTTTTTTAATTTTCATAGGATACGTTCGGGTTCAAAACGACGATTTTTCGGCTAAATATTAAACAACCTATTTTGTAAAAGAGGGTCGGGCATGGCCTCTGCTTTTCTGATATTTTTCGTTATGCGCAAAAAGCGTTTTGTAAACGTTCCATCATAGTGCGTTCTAAAGTGTTTTGCCCGCAACTGGTCGTATTCATTGCCATGATAAAGCGGTTTGTACTTTTGTGTAATCTGTCTTGAACTTTTGCTTTGGGTTTGGCACTCATACATTGAATGCCCGAAGGCACCACGATGCAAAAAATAACCACCTATCAAATAGAGTACTCAACATCTTTTTTTTCAATACTTCGCTAAAAAATCTAAGCGGCAATTTTCCCAAAGTCAAGGAATCGTTTAATAATCTTCTTATTTTTCTCAAGTTTGGGGTTTATCCCGAACATTGCAATAAATCGATTTAGTAGTAACTCGTTGTGATACTGTGTTTTCACATCACTCATAGAGAATACATAGTCCGCTTCCGGTTTTTCGTCCTTTAAAGGAATCCAGTGTGCAATTTTAGCCAAACTAATCGCTGTAAGTGACATGTTCCAGTGAAAGTGCAGTTTGTTTTCGCTCCTAGCTTCGCAATGATTTAATCCCGTATACTGCTTGGCATCCCTGTATAAAAACTCGATTTGAAATCGGAGTCGGTACATCTGAATAATTTCATCCCAATTCTGTTTTAAATCTGTGGTGAAATAAATTTTGTGAGACCAGTTTCCCTTTTTGAACTTATAATTCAACTAATATCTTCAATAATTGGTGTCCCATTTTTCCAAATTCCTGAAGACAAAAATTTATACAGATTCAGAATGACAGATGAATCCATCGATTATATAAAAATTGGTCTTTATAGAAAAATATGGTATGGCAAACTAGTGACTTATATCGAAGCAAAGAAGAAAGAAAAGGAAGAATAAGAGAAGGTCCCCTCAAAAGTTAATATTTGACCCTAGCATTGTAATACATACAATATACGCATCTAAAGTTATGAATTCTTTCAAAAACAGGGGTAACTGTTGCACTCCCGTAATTTAGTGGAAATTCCGGAGCATGCTGACCCCCTGACCGGACTAAAATACTGACTTGAATTTAGATTTTATGGAATGAAATTCCGGTGATACTGACCCCTTTTAAATGATTTATTGTAAAACAACTTGATTACAACTTATTTCTTAAATCTCTACCTTATAATTACCCCCGCTCCCACCACCTCCGACCTCTATCTAAAATTCTTTAAAAAAAATCCACAGCGACACACTTTGGCGTCCCTCCGAAATAACTTTACCGCAGTAATAAAAAATGATAACTGTATGGCACAAACAACACTAAAACAAGAGGTTTTAAGCAGCATCGGCATAGTTTACAACTTAGCAGAGAATAGTAAATTAGACAATTCACTATTTGAGAAGTCAGACAAAGAGCTTTCGTTTCTTGCCGACTACTTTCATAGCTCAAAATCACAGGCACTCATTATCTCTGTTATCTTCACTTTGAACTATAAAGGACGTAAAGTTGATTTAGATGATTTGAATTCATTTTTTGATTGTAATCCGATGAAATTACTGGAATACAGCGATGATTTTGTAGAATTATATGAAAGACGCTTGCTGCGTAAAAACAACAAAAATAATAGGTTTAGAGAAATAAGACTTAAAGGTGCAGACGAGGAATTTTGCGTAAACGAATTAATTTCTGAAAAAATATTTAAAAACGAATTTATTCCTGAAGTTTTGATTAATATCGTGAAGTTTGAAGATATATTCACTTTGCTTGAAAAACTATATGAATTAGGTAAGGAGCGTGTAGAAGAAGAAATTACGTCAAAAGAATTGTTTGAGCAAACCCAAAACATTTTAGATGAAAATATGCACTTTCCTCTAATTGAAAAAACAAGATTTTTAGGAATATCTATTGGAGATAAATATTTGTTTTTATACGTTGTTTGGAAATTCTTAGAAGGTACTAAAAAACCTTGGGTCCACCAAACTTTCAACGACATTTACGATAGACCATACGAACGTTTGACCCAAATACAAAGGTTTTTAACCAAAGAAAACAATTTGATTATGGATGATTGGCTAGAAAAAGATGATGCTGCTTTTTTTGACGATGCTAGAATGAAACTCACAGAAAAAGCACTAGACCTACTGACCGAATGCGGCATTAAATTCTTCAATAAGGATTTAGACAAGAAGAAAAAAGAGAATGTGATCCTACCTGATAATGTACCATTTCGTAAATTATTTTATAGTGATAGTGAATTGCAACAATTGGACTTATTGAAAACTCTTTTGGTAGAGGAAAATTTTAAAAACACACAAGAACGATTAGGGCATAAAGCTTTACCCAAAGGTGTAACTGCATTGCTGCACGGTGTACCTGGCACGGGGAAAACAGAAAGTGTTTTGCAAATAGCCAAAGCTACTAATCGCGAAATAATGAAAGTTGATATTAGCGCATCACGTACTATGTGGTTTGGCGAAAGTGAAAAACTTATCAAAGAAGTTTTCGAAGATTATAAATCCTATGCAAAAGAACTAAGCCTTATGCCTATTTTGTTTTTCAATGAAGCCGATGCCATAATTGCTAAACGTAAAGAAGCAAATTCTTCCAATATAAGTGATACTGAAAATAGAATCCAGAATATTTTGCTTGAAGAGATTGAAAACTTTGAAGGTATTTTAATTGCCACAACAAACTTAGTGAACAATATGGATACTGCATTTGAGCGGCGATTTTTATTTAAAATTGAGTTCCAAAAGCCGGGCATTCCAGCCAAAACACAAATATGGCAATCCAAAATGCCGCATTTATCAAACGAAGAGTGTGGATTATTGGCATCACAATTTGATTTTTCGGGGGGGCAGATTGACAACATCGTTCGTAAAAATGAAATCAATGAGATTATTCACGGAAACAAAGTGGATTTAAAAACGCTTCTTGAATTCTGCAAAGAAGAAACTTTAAGTAATCAGTTTTCGAGAATGCCGATTGGATTTAATAGAAATAATATCAAAAAAAATTGAGAACTTTACTACGTCATAGTTTGGCGCACTCATGACTTTTCTTTGCAATACAAAAAAAGAAATAATGACTCTACAAGAATTTATTAAACAATACGACTATCAGGGCTCAATCGTGTTATTAGAAGGCAAGCGAGATGTCCTTCCGGCTGACCGCCAATTTCTCATCACCATCGGCCACTTACTTGCATCCCAGACTAAGTATATCCTTTTCAGAAGTGGCAATGCTTCATGTGATGACGAATATTTCTCACAAAGTGTGACATCCATTGACGCTCAACGACTACAAGTCATAACCCCTTATAGCGGTCACCGAAAAAAGTACAATGTGGCCTCGCAAACAGTTTCATTAGATTCAATTGATTTACTAAGTGAACCGGCAGTAGTTTATGAGACTCAAAAAAACAAGAAAAATGCTAAACTTATCACGGACTATATCGCCGGGAATAAACACGCCATCAAAGGAGCGTATCTCTTGCGTGACACCATTAAGGTCATTGGTACTAATGCAATCCCACCATGTACAGTGGCTTTGTTTTATGACGACCTTCTCCAGCCAAAAACCGGGGGCACCGGTCACACCATGAAGGTCTGCGACGAAAACAATGTACCTTATATGGATCAAAGGGTATGGATGAAATGGATTTAATCAACATTAATACTAAACCGAAATGAAAAAAGATAAAAAATATAGTTTGCCGGAGGTAACGATCCCATTCACAACTAAAGAAATTTCGATGCGAACAGAATATGATATAGCTAACAAAACCTTTCTATACGCCAATCATTTAGTAAATATCCCTACCGGAATAACCTTTAGAAAAGATCATTATGATATTACAGATGCCTCAAAAGTGATATATGTGAACCTGGATGAAGCAATGAGAAACAAAATAACCTGGCGCGATTTGGATAACATCTGGGAATATCATCATATATTTAGGGAAACACACGACTATTTGTTTACTATAGATATTGAGCAAGAACTCAATTATATCTTATACAAGTGTGGAGATCTCATTAGTATGACTGATTTTGAACAAATTCTTGAAAAGGAAGACTATTATACCAGATTGCTTGAATTGGCTGAAGAGGTTTAAATATTAGAATTCCTATATTCAATGACTAATTTAAATAAAATGGAAGAAGAAAAACACAATGTCTAAAGCCGGCTACATATCTCGTTATGCCATATTGCTCAAGAAATTGAGACAAAGACCTTATAGCACTTTTGAGGAGCTACAGGACTATGTCTTGCGCGAGGCAGAGTTTATGGTGGATCGTGATGACCAACTGAATATCGGGTTTTCTAAGCGCACCTTTCAGCGCGACCTTAAGGAGATTAGGAACCTATTCGGCATCAAAATAGAATATTCCACAAGTAGAAAGGGATATTACATCGTCGATGACACTTACGAAAATCTGAATTTTCAGCGAATGTTAGAGGCTTACGACGTGTTCAATTTGCTTCAGAAATCCGGTGAATATAGGGAACACCTATATTTCGAAGAGCGGCGCGCATTGGGCACAGAATACTTAGCCAGCCTCCTTTCTTCTATCAAAAACCGAACGATGTTAGATCTGGAATACAAAAAATTTGCAGAAGTTACATCCTCTAAAAGAAAAATCAAGCCCTATGCCCTCAAAGAATATGCCAATCGCTGGTACCTCATAGGAGAGGATACCAAAGATGGTATCGTAAAGACATTTGGCTTGGATAGAATTGTCTCCGTCGGACTCACTAATATGAAATTTGTATTACCTGATGATTTCAGTATGGAAGAGCGCTATCGCAATGCGTTTGGCATCATCACAGAGGATGGTGTATCGGCTGAGGACATTGTCCTTTCTTTCAAGAAAAAATATGGCACTATGGCAAAGACCTTGCCATTTCACCCCTCACAAGAAATTTTGATAGATACGAAAGGCGAGTTGCGCATAAAAATACATATCGTCCCAGCCTATGACTTTATCAATGAAATTCTATCATGGGGAGACGATGTAAAAGTCTTACAACCTAAAAGCTTGATAAAGCAAGTAAAAAACAGACTGAAAAAAGCTTTGAAACAATATGAATAATTGTCTAATTCAAGTATAAATTTATCTTATTAAAATGATGGACTTCATTGGTGACATTCACGGACACGCAGACAAACTAGAAGAAATACTCTTAAAATTGGGGTATGAAAAAAATAAGGGAGTATTCGCCCATCCAGAAAGAAAAGTATTATTTGTGGGCGACTATATTGACCGTGGGCCAAAAATTAAGGAAACACTTCAAATAGTCAAATCAATGGTTGACAGCAATAATGCCATCGCTTTAATGGGCAACCACGAATACAATGCTCTGTGCTTTCATTTCCAAGAGACCGAAGGAGGACACCTTAGAAAACATTTAATCAAAAACATCATACAGCATTACGAGACTTTAAAACAATTTCAAAACAAGCAACGCGAATATGAAGATTATCTAGAATGGTTTAAGACCTTGCCGCTTTATTATGAGACGGATACTTTCAGGGCAGTTCACGCTTGTTGGGAAAACTCCAACATCGAGTATTTAAGAAAAAAATTAGTGAACGACCGCCTGACGGATGAACTTATTTATCAATCCGTAAAAAAAGGCTCAAAATTCAATGAAGTATTAGACCAAACCTTGAAAGGTAAAGAAATGAAAATGCCGGAAGGGCTTTTCTTTATTGACAAAGATGGCACAAAGCGAACCGAGATTAGGATAAAATGGTGGGAAGACCCTTCTAAAATGACGTATAAATCTATAAGCGTTGAACCCATTGACATTTTACCAGAAAAGCCCGTTGAATTAGCCGAATTAAAGTCTTCCACCTTTTATAGTGATCATGATAAAAAGGTATTTTTCGGGCATTATTGGCTTAAAGGTAAGCCGATACTTTACAGAGAAAATATTTGTTGTTTAGATTATAGCGTAGCGAAAGGAGGAAAGCTTGTTGCCTATAGCCTAAACGGAGAAACTATTTTAGACAATAAGAACCTGAACTATGTCTAAAGGAAAAACATCACATAATAACAAAGTTTCCGTTGCGCCCTTCGGACGGACAATGAAAACGGTGTTGAACGAAACCGGTAATGCATTATGGTTTATCAAAAGTAGTTTTCAGACCTTAATGGCACATCTGTCCCGGGGGTTAGCCAGAAGGATACACCATAATTTCCGGTTCTAAGTGCATGAGCAAGTATGGTGTATCCATATTCCTTTATGCTAAATACAACAATAAGTATAAAAACCGGAAATTATGCCCAAAAAACTGTTTATATTTATCTCCATAAATAAAAAAAGCAGAACACAGGTAAAATGATTCTTCCCTATGGCAATATCGGGTTTGTCCAAATGAAGTACATCTGTCCCGATGGATAGCGGGATTGATACCCGGAAGTGGTTGTTTTTTTGATGGTGGGGCGGGTATCAATACTCCTTTGTGTTGGCCGCCATTTCGGAGACAATGCTACTTGAAACATTTATTTATATCTTTTAATAACAATACTTCGGAAAGATAAAATGAGTAAAAAGAAAAGACATATTATAAAAAAGTAAATGCGTATCTTGGGGTTTAACTCCCAAGACAGTAGTAACATTTAACTCTAACTTAAGATGACTACACAAGACGCATTTACAATTATTCTCGAAATAGTGGATACAATATTAAGCAAAATGTATGACATAGGAGAATGGAGGCGAAGATTTATTAGCGAGGTTAGTGTATTATTTATTGGCATTAAGGGAAGGAAGAACTTTCTACAGATGGAGCGAATCGGACAGTATAGCGAGAAGACGTACCGGAATAATTTTAATGAGCACTTTGATTTTCTAAAGATGAACAGTACGTTGATTGATGAAGTCCGTAGTGATAAAAAGATCATAGCATTTGATCCTACCTATTTATCCAAAAGTGGCAAACACACTCCGGAGGTAGGGATGTTTTACAGTGGGAGTGCGGGTATGTCTAAGCGAGGCATAGAAATAGGAGTATTATGTGTAGTGGACATAAAGCAAAACACTGCTTATAGTCTAGAAAGTGTCCAGACGCCGGCTTCGACTAAGGGAACAGCACAAGATCAGACACAAACGGATCATTATATCCAAGTAATCAAGGAAAGAGTGGCTGTAATAAAAAGCCACAGTTCGATTTTAGTGGTGGATGCATGGTTTACAAAAAAGAAGTTTGTGGATGCTATGGCAGCAATGGATTTAGAGATGGTAAGCAAGATGCGATGTGATGTTAATCTGAGCTATAAATATAACGGCCCCAAAAACGTAGGGAGAGGCCGGCCTCGCCTTTATGAGGGCAAAATAGACTTAAGCAACATTGACAGGCGGCGGCTAAAATATCAATATGCCCAAGATAATATGGAAGTATTGAGCGGTATCGTCTATAGTCACGGACTAAAGAGGTATGTCAAGATTGTAGTTTTAGAATTTTACGGAGAAAAAGAAGGAAAAGTCAAACGAATGATTTTATACTCAACAAACTTAGAAAGTAAAGCACAGGATATCGTAACCAATTACAGGGCACGCTTCCAGATCGAGTTTCTGATAAGAGACAGTAAGCAATATACCGGATTACAAACTTGCGAAGCAAGAAGTATTAATAAGCTGCACTTTCATCATAATATGTCCCTCTTTGCGACATCACTAGCCAAAGCAACAATCAGAAAACAACAAGGTAACCACGAAGAAATAGTATTATCGGTGGGCGATATCCAAACTGGAATCAACAATGAATTATTGGTCAATTTATTTATTTCCATGTCTGAAATCGACCCAGAGTTGATAAAAAATAAATTAGATTACTAAAAAATCAGAGATTTCGGGAAGGTAGCCGCTTGATATCTTTCAGAAGTATTGATGATTTAGAATACGTGATAAAAGAATATATCTTTTCTTCATCAAGATCTGAAACCAAATTAGCATATTTGAGATTCAGGTTATCAAAATCAACCTTTCCGTCGTATTTTTTATGTCGCCCTTTTTCTTTTTTCTGTTCCCCTATGAAAACATACTGCAAAACTGCATCGTCCCTAAGTCTTGATACGACTTGAAATCCTGACTTTGTTATTGGCTCTATGAAAGTTGCTTTGGAAAAATACGCATCGACAACTAGCCAATTTGTAATTTTCAGAAGAACATCTTTCTGTTCCAACAGTTTGCGTACATAAAAACTGATTAAAGTTTCTTCATCCCTTAAATCAATCGTTTGGAATCCTAACAGATGATATGCCGACCTTCTGTTTATATCCAAAGCAGCTATACCGCAAAGCTCTAACC
>CAKUWM010000104.1 GCA_934699305.1 uncultured Saprospiraceae bacterium
GGCTTACTTTAGTCAGGCGTTGATAAACTGATTTTTATGAGCCATCTACCATTCTTATATTTTTTCTCTTCATAAAAGGTGAGGCTATCTTCACCTTCTATACTTAAATACTCAATTCCATGTTTCCTTTTTTGTATTACTTCTTTTTTGACAAAATTAAATCCATGACTTGTCAAGATTGACCTTATCTCCGGCGACACACTCTGATACAACAACCAGTTGGCCTTTATTTCAAAGACATAGCTATCACAAAAATCAAATGCATCTAGCAAATGAGGACTACTCTTTGACGAATATGCTTCTTTTTTGATGTCGCAACCGCAGTTACAACTTTTCCTAGAATGGACAGCCGAAATGTTCTTTAAATTTAACAAATTCAGCAAGTCAGATTTCACCATCAAAGCCCTAACTTTGGCGCCTTGAAGGGAATCCGGCTTTACTTGAGCCTCCAGATGGGCGTTCATCCAAAAAGCTATGAACACTATTAAATATTTACTGATTTTCACCTTTTTTATTATAATACAAAGCCATACTAAATTCAAATCTATTAAGATATTATTATTTTTTCTATTTTCGCAACAAATAAATTTCAATGGAAGACAGTATTCTGAGTGTAAAAAACGTATCAAAGTATTATAGTGGCCATCAGGCATTGAATGACGTTAGCTTTGAAGTTCAAAGAGGTTGCATCTTCGGACTTCTGGGACCTAATGGCGCCGGCAAGACATCATTAATTCGTATTATTACTAATATCACACAAGCCGACCAAGGCTCCGTTTTATTTGAAGGAAAAAACACAACGAGCATCGATAGAGGGCTTATTGCCTATATGCCTGAAGAACGAGGGTTGTACAAAAAGATGAAAGTCGCCGAACAATTGGAATACCTCGCTGCTTTAAGACATATTCCCGAACAGGAAGCACGCAATAGAATTGGGTTTTGGCTTGAAAAATTTAGCATTTCTGATTGGGCGTACAAAAAGATCGAAGAACTGTCAAAAGGGATGCAACAAAAAATTCAATTTATTGCAACCATCCTCCACAAACCATCTTTTTTAATTCTTGATGAGCCTTTTTCTGGATTAGACCCCGTTAATACCGAACTCCTCAAAGAAGAAATCCTTAATTTAAACAAAAATGGGACGACACTCATGTTTTCTACTCACAGAATGGAGCAAGTTGAAGAGATTTGTAATAGAATTGTATTAATTAATCAAGGTAAAAAAGTCTTGGACAGTACTATTTCAGAAACAAAACAGGTGTGGAAGGAAGGGCTTTTCCATCTTCAATTTGAGCAGCCCGTAGTGACTCACACTGATATTCCAGCCAACATCGAGATAAAGAAGGTAGAAGGTAATGATATCTGGATTAAGACATTTAATCTTCAGCTTTTAAATTCTTTCATTGCGTCTCAATTAAACAAAGGCAACCTATTACACAGCATGAATGAAAGTCTACCTTCTCTCAATGAAATATTTATAAAAACTGTCGGAGGTGCTCAGCCTAGCAACCCCGTTTCTCAAAATTAAAGTTCTTATTTGCCAAAATATAACTGATAAGCTTGATCTGTAAAAGAAAAACCTATATAGCCCAGGTTAACTTCCGAAACCATTATGATAAACAGATCATTGTTATTAATTTCATCTTGCAAGTTGATATCAGGAATGGTCATTTTTTGGCCATCCGGTCTTTTGCGTTCAGGCCATATCTCGGAAAAATAATACCAAAATTGATTGTTTTGAAACATGTTGGGAAAGTCAAGATAAACCATCGTCCAATAAAAGCTATCCGATATAGAAATTATCTTCAAAGATGATTTTTTGCTGGAATCTATCTGCTGATAAGAAGCATAAGCGTAGGGACCGCCTTTTAGTTTTTGGATTAGATTTAATCCATCCCCGATATCTGCATCTGTATATTCCGGATAGTCACTTTGTCGAATTGTTTTAGCAAATTTAGGCAATTGCTTTCCTGAAACATCCTCAATAATGTTTACAAGAGAATCTCTAATCAAACTTCCCCCATACATAGACCAATGTGTCCCATACCTGGGAAAAAGATCAAATCGAGAAGTATCTGTTATTTTCATAAAATAAGCATTACAATCCAAAATCGGCATCTGATTCTTTGCAAAGTACTTAATATACCGGCCATAATTGGTTGTTATCTGCTTTGACTTTAGATAATTGGGTACCTTTTGGGGAAAAAAGCGGGCTTTGTTGGGAGCGATTACAACAACAATATGTTTTCCCATTCGATTAAAGGTATCTGACAACATTTTCAGCTTTCTAACCCTGTCATTAATGATGGAGTCGCCAACATAATTTTCTCCTGACATAGATTCAATGTACGGCTTTTCAAACAAATAACTGTCTTTGCCCACTATCACACCATTGGCATACGCTTTTTCAAAAAGAGAGAACCCAATTTGGTTATGCAATCGAACTAAATCATTTCTAAATCCAAATTGATCATTCAAATATTTTTCTTTTTCGCGCTGATAATCTCCATTTATCCAACCCTTTATGGAAAACTCGACATCCTGGGCAATGACCACTCCACCCTTCAATTCACCACCATTAAATATGTGCAAACCCCATTGTACTATAGGAGTAAATAAGATTACCATCCACAAAATCATCAAATTCCTTTTTGCTTTGTTAGCCATTCTCATCAAAATCTAAAATAAATAAATGGATTAAAGCCAAAACTTGTTATCGATGCTATCGACAACACGAATAAAATGAGGATTATCGGGCTTATCAAATAATGCTGTTTTAATGTAAATTCACCTTCATACACTGTTTCTTGAATAGATTTTGTCTTCTGAAAGACAGCAAAAAATGAAAAAAAGATAGCTATGCAAAACATTGTAATAAACTGCATATCAGCATGCAAAGTTACACCGGATTGCATCGCAAACATCCTGCCTAAAAATGTTATAGCACCATCGAAGTGCTCAACCCGAAAGAATACCCACCCTATGACAACAAAGAAAAATGTCAATATTATGGGGATAAACCGACCCATCAGATCATACATCTTTGATAGAAAGAGCCTCTCAATTACCAAAAAACAGCCGTGATATACTCCCCATAACACAAAGTTCCATGATGCACCATGCCATAAGCCCGAAGCGACAAAAACCAACCAAAGATTGAAATATGTCCTTCCTGCCGACAACCTATTGCCTCCCAATGGTATATAAAGATAATTGCGCATCCATGTTCCCAGAGTAATGTGCCATCGTCGCCAAAACTCTGTAATACTGCGACTGACGTATGGGCTGTTGAAGTTTTCAGGCAGCTTAAACCCCATCATTTTGGCTATTCCAAGTGCCATATCTGAATACCCGCTAAAGTCAAAATAAATCTGGAATGTATATGCCAGAATTCCAATCCACGCCGTCCCGGTGCTCAATGAATGATAATCCTGCGCAAATACAAGGTCTGCCTGAGCTCCCATTTGATTCGCTATTAAAACTTTCTTCGCCAGTCCGATGACAAAACGATAAAATCCGGCCAAACGATTATCATTATTCTCATTTGCCGAGCGGTCGGTTATCTGATCGGCTATATCGTGATACCTCACAATAGGCCCTGCAATCAATTTTGGGAATAATATAATGTAGAGTTGATAGTCCCAAAAATTCTTTAATGGCTTGTGTATCCTTCGATATACATCTACCACATAGGTAATCGTTTCGAAGGTATAGAAAGAAATCCCAATAGGTAAAACGAGCTTTGTCCATTCAACATGCCGAATACCAAGACCTTGAAGTAAAATATTGAAATTCTCAATAAAGAAATTGGAATATTTAAAGTAAACCAAAAGCCCCAGGTTGACAGATACGGATATAATCAGCAACAGTCGTCGTTTCAGCACGGACTGCATCCGATCCATATTTCTTACCAGGATAAAATCCAATAAGGTTGTGCCTAAAATGACAAAAATAAACTTAGGTGCACCCCATGCATAAAAAAAAATAGAAAATACAAGAATGCTGATATTCTTGTATTTTCTATCAATTATAAAGTAGAGAAGTAAAAATACAGGTAAAAAATACAGTACAAATACAATACTTGAAAATACCATTTACCCGATACAATTATCAATCCCTCATATATGGATAATCTCCTTCGACATAGTTGTCAATGTATAATTCTTCATGCGAAGGCCAAGGTGAATCTTCAGCAAATTGAACAGCATCTTCCATTTCATCCTTGATACTCTCTTGAATTTCAATAACTCGTGCCTCACTTAATAATCCATCTTCTTTGAATGAATGCTCAAGCATACCGATAGGATCCAAAGTCTTATAATGCTCCAATTCTTCTTTGGTACGATATAGTCCCGGATCACTTACACTATGTCCACGATATCGATATGTCTTTATCTCCAGATAATACGGACCATTCCCTGCACGAATATGCTCTACTGCCTTGGTTACTGCTTCATGTACCGCTTCAGCACGCATCCCGTCAACCTGCTCACTGGGCATATCATAACTAAGACCAATCTTCACCATATCTGTAACATTAGATGTCCTGGCGACAGATGTTCCCATTGCATATTGATTGTTTTCACAGATAAATAATACCGGAAGCTTCCAATTCATCGCCATATTGAATGTTTCATGCAGTGCCCCTTGTCTTGCTGCACCATCACCAAATAAAGTCACACAAACATTATCTGTCTTATTGTATTTCTCAGCAAATGCTATTCCTGCTCCGATAGGAATCTGAGCGCCTACAATCCCATTTCCTCCGAAAAACTTGTGTTCTTTAGAGAAAAAGTGCATTGAACCGCCTTTCCCTTTGACACAACCGGTATCTTTTCCAAATAATTCAGCCATACACTCACGTGAAGTCATCCCCTTCATCAAGGCTAGTCCGTGAACCCGATAAGCCGTAACCATACAATCTTCCGGCTTCAGAGCCGTCTTAAGCCCGGCAGCAATAGCTTCCTGCCCAATATAAACGTGACAAAATCCCCTTATCTTCTGCTGGGAATACATCAACAACGTCTTCTCTTCGAACCTCCTAATCCTTAACATTGTCTCATACCATGTGGCATAAGTATCTTCTGAGTACTTGGATTTCTTCTTCTTGGCGGTAGTTTGCATGAATCTATCTATATTTATTTAAGTTTAAACCGTAAAAATAGGCATTTATCCCATATTGAAGGCTATAATTTTTTATTACCTGTTTAGATACCCTAATTTCGGACATTTCACACACACTGCCAACAAATAGGATTATTCGCAAAAAAAGGTTTTATTGCTAATGCCCAAAAAAAATCTCTATCTTTAATTTTTAAAGTCAACAAAGTTATTGATTCCTATAGTATGTTTTTGAAACAACTTCATTTGATTCAATTTAAAAATTTTGATAAACTCGACATTGCGCTGTCTGAAGGAATCAACATCTTTACTGGAAATAATGGTCAAGGCAAGACCAATTTATTAGATGCCGTATATTTGCTTTGTATGACAAAGTCCTATTTCCAATATTCCGAAAAGAATATTATACAGTTTGGAAAGGACTTTTTTCGTGTGAAAGGAATTTTTACAAAAGACAATAAAGATGTTGTAATCGACTGTAAATACAAGCTTCCCGGACAGAAATCCCTGATTAAAGACGATAAAGATATAAAAAAATATGCTTCCTTTATCGGGTTTCTGCCTATCGTCATCATAACTCCCGGAGATATCCAACTTATCGAAGAAGGGAGTGAGGAAAGAAGGCGGTTTATGGACATTTCTATTTGTCAAATAGATCCTATCTATACAGAAAATCTTACCAAATACAACAAGTTGTTGAAACAAAGAAACAGTTTATTAAAAAGTTTGAACCAACAAAAACTCCAGCAACAGGAACTTTTGGAATTTTACAATCAAGAAATGGCTAAAATCTCAGTCTCTATTGTACAATCTAGACAAAATTTTACAGATGAAATTGCATATTTATATCAAGAAATATATGGATCTCTTACTGATAAAGCCGAAAAAGTAAGCATGCAATATCAACCCGACTGTATAGGCGATACTTCCGATTTCTTAAAGCTTTATAATCAAAATTTAAAGAAAGATATAATTCTGGAGAGGACAACCCATGGAATACACAAAGACGATCTCGAGTTTGTACTTGAAGATATGCCCGTCAAGAAAATTGGCTCTCAAGGACAAATTAAATCCACCATTTTTGCCGCAAAGCTTTCACAATATCAATGGCTTAAAAATGCGTCTTCTACTTTACCCATTCTTTTGCTGGATGATATTTTCGATAAATTAGATCACGATAGAGTGACTAATTTAATGAAAATTATTGATAATAATATCTATGGTCAAATCTTCATTACAGATACCTATCGGGAAAGAGTCCGTTCTATTCTTCCCAAACTAAATAAAAAGTCAATTTGTTTCAATATCCATCAAGGCAACATAAATCAATATGAGTAAGTTATTTGGCACGAATGAAAAATCTTTCAAAGAGTTGATGGCAGAATACGTCAAAAGCCCCGGGATCCGACAACAATATCGTAAAATTGTACTTAAAACCACCTGGGAAGAAAATATGGGAGCACTGATAAGCAAATATACTAAACGCATAACTTTATATAATGGCATCCTAACAGTTTATGTTTCTTCTACCCCATTACGACAGGAACTTCACTTCAAAAAAGAGCATATAAAAGATATGTTTAACACTGCACTTGGTGAGGAGTTAATCCAACAGGTTAAAATTAGTTAAACCTATATTCCTCATTTCAAAATGTTATTCGCATTGTAACAAAAAAACTATTACATTTGTGCACTTTTTAGTGAAGGCTCCGTAGTTCAATTGGATAGAATATCAGATTTCGGCTCTGAGGGTTAGGGGTTCGAATCCTCTCGGGGTCACTCAAAACAAAAACGCTTAACTTTCATACAGTTAAGCGTTTTTTTTGATATACTTTCAATAAAACAATACACATACTTAATTTATTATTATATATCAAATTGTATATCAATCAATTATTATCCGGATTATTAAAATCAATCAAATTATCATCCAAATAACAAACCCGACAGCGTGGTTCATACAAATCTTTAGCTCCCAAAAGTATTTGATCTGAACTATCAGATAAGCGATAAGAATGCGTTGCCAGATTGCCACAATGCACACAAATTGCATGTACTTTGGTAATATATTCAGCAACTGCCAATAGGGCTGGTATTGGTCCAAATGGTTTGCCCGCAAAATCCATATCCAAACCGGCTACAATAATACGCTTGCCCATCATCGCTAACTTTTGACATACAGATACAATAGCTTCATCAAAAAACTGAGCTTCGTCTATGCCTATTACATCAAAGTCTTCACTTAAAGCTAAAATATCAATAGATGCATTGACAGGTGTAGAATCAATAATATTGGAATCATGACTGACCACATTGACATCATCATAACGGGTATCCCGGCTCGGTTTAAATACCATTACCTTTTGATAGGCATATTTAGCCCTTTTTAATCTACGAATCAACTCCTCTGTCTTTCCTGAAAACATAGAACCGCAGATAACTTCTATCCAACCATTCCGCTGCCCTTTATAATGTGGTTCTAAAAACATTTTTTCTGTTATTTATATATAATTATTTTATTTAATGTAACTTTGTGGTTTATATCAAATTATCCACTTTTGACGTTTTAAAGACATAAAATTAAACAAAGTATGCATAAATCGAAATCTCAAGAATACTTAGCAAAAATAAATGAAACTTTCCATCAACTTGAAGAACCGGCACATGAGATTGAAATCGACACTCTATTGGGTTACATCCGTATTTTTTACTCATCAGTAAAAGCCATCCCCACCATCGGTATCAGCAATCCAATCATAGAGGAGTCTATCTCACAACAATCCAACAACAATCGTCCTGAGGCCTTAGAAAGTCCCGCTACACCTCAACCTATTGTTGAATCTGAGACTCCTCCTGCCTTAGACCACAAAATTTCGCCATCTGAGGATAAAAAAGATATTGAGCCAACAATTATTCATGAAGATAATCATATAAAGCCGATTGAATCAGTGCCTGAGCAATCGGTTACAGCGGAGTTAGAAAAGGAAGTACAAGATGAGATTCCTCTTCAGGAAGAAGTTGTTTTGGCTGACGAGCATCCCTCTGAAATTATTGAAGAGGTGACTCATAACACTTCAACGTCAACTACAGACACTTCTCACATCATTGAAGATGCAGCGGTGGAGGAAGAAATAATCACGATTCCCAACGTTCCTATTCAAAATACGGATATAAAAATTGTTTCCGTGACAAGCCATTCTGAAGAAAGTCCATCAACCAGTATTCTCAGCAAAATTGAAGCGTCTCAGGAAAAACATATTTATAAAGCTGACAGCGAAAAGCAATTTGAAAGTTCGGACGCCATTCAAGCAATTTTTAGTGACAAATCACCCACCGGATTGGTCGATTTTTTAGGCCTTAGCCCATTATCAGACTTAAATAAGGCATGGGGGCTTAACGAAAAAATATTGGTCATAAAAGATTTATTTGGCGACGATAGCTCCAGTTTTAATCAAACTGTGGAAGTTATCAACAAGCTTTCAACCTTTGAAGAAGCTAAATCATATCTTATCCAAAATGTTGTCATAAAATACGAATGGAATGATTTATCCAAATTTAAAAAGGCATCAGAATTTGTAAAACAGGTAAAGCGATTATTCGTCAAATAAAACTATCAATCCATACCGGTTGATACACAAGAAATGAACTTTTAAATCCGGGCATTTGTTACAATTCTTCAAACAAATCCTATGGAGAAGGAGAAAGACAAAGCCGATATCATTTCAAGTATAATATTTACCCTGATGATTGGAATTATTCCGATTATCACTTTTGCATTTTGTTGGGTCACCCGCATAGACGTTGGATATTTTGGAATTATCCCA
>CAKUWM010000105.1 GCA_934699305.1 uncultured Saprospiraceae bacterium
AACAAACAAATGTCATCATGAAAAGTTATATCATAGTTACGGCTTTTTTATTGATAATAGGGTGTGTGCCATATCCAATTCAAGGGGTTATAAATAATATTAATGCCAATTCAGATATTAACGCAAGCATAGTTCGGTTCAATTATAACTTTTATAAGGAAAGGGTCATTATGCTGATTGGTGTATCTGTCCAGACCGATCAGACTAAAGATGAGTCACCAATTGATTTGTCGAAAATCATAATAAGTTCGGCAAAAAAAAACTCATATGTAATTACAAGTATCAATTTTAATGGAAAAAATTTTGACGTTAGAAATGATCCAATTCCTTTTACATTAAAAACATCCCCGGGTAATACTTATAATATTGAATACGTTGTCGAATCGAAAAATAAAATGTCGAAAAGAGAATTTACAGAAAGAGTCGGTTCAGATACTCTAAAAATTTCAATACATGAAGGACAAGATATTGGAATGTGCTGGTTTAGTAAAAAACTGTCACCAATGTGAATGCAATGGCCAAGGATCCATAGCATAGTAGATATTTATACGGCGGGGTCGAACCTGGAATAATATATTATGAATCTGCTGTTAATTGTTACGAAGAAGATTTAAGTGTATTTGTCTAATAAGCACCAAGCTTACTGGTTTAAATTTTTCAGCCTTAAAAAATCTAAGAGACTGCCTCTTACTAAATCCTAATCCTTCAAGTATTGGTAATTGGAAATTGTCATGTTTAAAACGTAAATAATAATCTGTCAGTTAAAAAAAATAATTATGAAAAATAAGATGCTTTCATTTTCGCTTGTAATCACAGTTTTTATCGCGTTGCCATCTTTTGCACAGGAAATTCCTTCCGGCAGTTGTGGACTATTAATGACTTACGATGCTGCGGGCAATCGCATCAAACGAGAATATTACTGCAACAACAGTAGTAACCGTATATCTGCTTCCGAACTGGCAAAACAAGAGGATGTAGCAAGCGCCAGCTTTGAAGAAGTGGATGCTTTATACCCTAACCCGACTACGGGCAAATTTTATGTAACCTTCAACAAAGCTATAGAAAACTCTACTATTCAGGTGTTAGATGTAAATGGTAAAGTAATCCAACGAGTAAGAGGCAGCGGCACCAGGTTTGAATTTGATCTGTCCAGCCAGCCTGGAGGAACTTATTTTCTGATTATAAATACGGGCGGTGTTACTATAAACAAAAAAGTTTTAAAAATAAAATAGGCTTCAACCAAATGAAATATATTATTGCGATGGCATTAGCCATAATGAGTGGCATTAATACAAACGCCCAAACCAATCAGGCTTTATTTATTGGTCCCGGATTTGGCTTCGATCATGGCGGCATAGGTGCAAAAGCGGAATTCCAGCCGGTGAAATATATAGGTGTATTTGCCGGTGCAGGATACAATCTTGCCAATGTGGGCGCTAATGTTGGCGTGATATGCAATGTGTTGCCCGACAAGAGAATTACACCTGTAGTTACGGCTATGTATGGTTATAATGCCGTAATAAAAGTAAAATACCTGAACGGCACTGATTATGGCGTTTATAGTGGACTGACCGCAGGCGGCGGTGTAGATTTTAAGCTGGGCAGAAGTGAAAAAAGTAAGATCAATGTAAACCTGCTGATACCATTCAGGAATTCCTCCTTTTTCAGGGAATACAATAACATAAGACAAAATGGTACAATTGAACAGGAAATTTATCCCATTGCATTTAGCTTTGGTTGGAATTATAATATCCTGTATCGCAGATAAGCATTGCGCCAAATTTCTTGTGAAGCGGATAAATGGATTGCCTGAAAAGTAGGAAATCAAAAAACATCATATTTCATAATTTAGATATGGCTTGATTCCTACTTGTGTTTTGAAAGCAACATTTTTTTAAAATGTCGCACTCTTGCAATTCTGGCTAGTGCTAAGTTAATCGTGAATGTCAAAAGTGAGATGTGAAAAACTTAGATGAATCGTTTCACCTCTCACTACAGAACACGCCATTTTGTAATTAACATAGTACTAGTTATTCAGCAAACCAATTAAATCACTTCTGCAGTTTGGTTTCTTTTGAACGAAGACAATATGCCCGCGTATTCTTTCTTTATTTCTTTTTCAAAGCTATCCAAATAATTTTCTGTTGTTCTTTTATCGGTATGGCCTAAGGCTTCCTGTATAAACTCCGTACTTGCACCTGAGTTTTTCATGATACTTGAAAAGGAATGTCTGGTAACAATGGTAGTAGCTTTTTTATCGAGGCTTAAATTATTGCAAATTTTCGCCATCCAATCATTAATAAAGCGTACGAAAAGTTGTATTAAATCGTATTGCCGTAGAGGAGTAATTCCTTCGTACAGAATTGGAAAAATATAGTTCTCTGGATTTTTGTCTTTATTGCCAAGGCGGCCAATTATAGCTGCTATATCTTCCGTAATATAGGCAGTTATTGTTTTAGGTTCTGTCCTGGCGGTACGTTCTGTTTTTGCTCTTTCAAACTCTATATACTCTCCTTTTATATTCTTATATTTTAGCAATGCAACATCTTTGGGGTTTATGCCATTGGCAAAATAACAAAGCAGCCAATAATCTCTTGCCCGTCGTTCGCTTTCGCAGGTTGGTTCATAATAATATATCTTTTCAATGCCATCCAGCTTCAATGCCTTTTTGATATTTCTAGAAGTGGGAATTTGGTATTTTCGTCGTCCGAAAGGATAGCATTTGTCCTTGTTAATAATACCATCTGCAGCGGCTTCATTAAATATTGTCCTTAACGAACGCGTGTAAATCCCAATTGTAGTTTTTACTAGCCCTGTATCCTTCGCCCATTCTTCATACTGTCTTAGGAAAGTCGAAGTGATCTCCATAAACCGAACGTTCCCTTTATACTTTTTTATTGATTGGTAGCTACAATGGTAACTCACCGCAGTTCCTATTCTTTTTTCTTGTATGAGCTTCTTGATATAAGATAGATATGTAATCGAAATTGTTCCTAATCGGGAGTGATCATCATTGAAAATTGGAAACTTCTTTAAATAAGGTGTGAAATCAAATTCTTCATTGTTTTTTGCGACATAAGCAGTTTTCAATTTTTTTTGCTGAAAATGCCTGTTGTTTAAGATATAATCTTTCTCAAACTCGGAAAAAGTAAAGGCGTCAAGATTTTTAGCTATCTCGTTACTTGTTCTATCTATTTCATTTATTTTTTCCCTGATATCCTGCAATGAGGGACTAATCCGGGAAGCAGATAGCTTGTTATAATCTTCCTCGGTAAGTTCATAAATCGTCGGGTAATATTGAGATGTTCTTTCATGCGTTACCCGTAGTTTCAATGGGTATTTTCCTGTTTTCTTTTTGATCCGGCGGGTATCCAGAATGACTGCTAACGAAACTGACATAACTGATTGTTTTCTTTTTCACGAAATCTTTCCTACCAAAAATTTGCAAACAATTTGCAAACAAACAGCAGTTAAACGCCTCTATAAAGGCGTACATCAAAGTTAGCGACACTTATATAATAAATTGATAATTAAACAGTTAAGTTAAATCAAGTTTACCCTGCTTCAGACTGATTAAGCGTATTTACATGACTGTTAATCAGAGGGTCGCTGGTTCAAGTCCAGCAGGGGGAGCTTGAAAGGTCGGCATTTGCTGACCTTTTTTAGTTTATATATTACATCTATATTTTGTACTCAGAGAGTGCCGATCTTTATTATATCGGCTATTCCGACGCCCCCACTTGATGAGACCAGCAAGGGCAGTGATATATTTTAGCAGCAGCCAGACGATGCCCCGGATCATAAAGGCTGTTATAAGTAGGTAGATGAAGGTAAGTATCAGCGTTTGCTTGTTCAGGCGATGCATATGAATACGCTTGAAGACGATCAAATTCACACGCTTCGTTTTCACGGGAACGAAAATAGGCTCATCACCTGCGAAATTGTTTATGAATTAGCATCGTAGATTTATGCAGGAGCAAATATTTTAAAGCCGCAGACTGGATATCCAAGGAAAAGGAGCAAAAGATCCTCTTAGTGTAGAAGGACTTTTAGAAGATAAGGATTGCAAACGGGACCGATGTTTAAAGTAACTCAGGTTTTGACTGACTGCGAGGTCCACCCGGAATTCATCGAACAATAAGGATGGTTTGAGCGAATTCAGCGCCCGAGCACTTCCTTCACTACATTTTTTAGCTCACAGAAACTGGTTGGAGTATGTGCCAAACTTGGAAAGTTATAAATCTCATCCAGAAAGTTAAATGAAGCCATAGTGCGTCGTTCGTCGGCTCTATGGCTTCATTTTCCTAAGCAGATTTCGGCCTAAAAACAACATCCTGTATCAAAACAGGATGTCGCTAATACCTTGCAATGGTGATTTCGTTAAAAAGTATTAAAATTCCTGCTGCCCATATATTTCAGAATTGGCAAAAGTAACTGCCATTGGAGAGGAGGTAATTACATCCAGCGTTTTCCTACCATTCTCCATCGGGATATAAAATTTTGCCTTATACAGCGCTGATGGATTTTCACGCATATAACGAAGTAAGTAATCGTATGTAAGATGGGATATATACCCTTCGATCCTGACTTTCTTAGTACTTTGCGGTGGAATTTTCAACTGAAGCTCCCTGTTTCCGAAAATTTTGACAATCTTAAATATGAAATCCTTCTCCACAAAACGGCCTTGCTTTCTTAAAAGAATAGAATCAGCAATCAAATTGAGTCGTAACGATTTGTGATATGGAAGAGATATATCAGTGTCTGATCGATTAGATACTCGTATATCAATCGTGGTTTTATAGTAAAAACGGCGATAGGACATATGAAGGGAGATCGGCTTGTTGCTATCGGGGGCAGCGATCTGAACCTGTTTCTCCAGTGGTGTCACTACCAGCGTTTTCAAGACTGTATCAGTTGGAATAGATGTAGACTTTATTCCTCCAACATGTGCAGTATTGTATGTAACAAGATTCTTCCTATAAATTTTCTTGCCAATGTATTCTGCAAACACCCCGTATGTAAGCCACATCAGTACTGCAAACAAAGCCAAAGTAACTAACCCTCTGTAGCGCGAGAATGTAAAAGCGCTCCAGGCCGCCGTGAAAATTTTCAGAAGTGGGATTGCGTAAAAAAATTCAACTACAGGGATACCTTTTACAGAAAGTTCATTTATAAATCTTGCCAACCTCCATCCTTTTGAATATTCACCCTTTATCAGGAAAAGACCGACAAAAAATTTGATTTGGATATATATTAAAACAACTGTGAAAATCGTAAGAGTTACACCCAGCATCGCTTGTTGGTGCTCTCTATTACGCGAATGCACTAAAAATATAATTATAATCCAACTTAATGTGAAAAACGACAGGATTGTCCACGATTGGGCGAACAAAGCATTAATACTGTACTCTCTAAGGTAGATATAGCTCCCATCAATGGCATCTTCTATTGAGATCCCAGGCGTTGGATGCTCAAATAACGGGAAATAATTTATACTCAATAAGAAAAAGGCTAATGTCAATATAAAACTGACGCCTGGAACTGACAGATCATGTAAGGTACCGGTAAATGGCAACCGGCGAAATGGCGCAAAAATTAACCCGACCAAATGTGCGGCAGCTTGAAGATAGAACGCGACTTTCTCGCTTGTGGAATCGTTTTGGTTTTGCATTTTTCAGTTGTTTTAAGGTGGTTTAAATAGTTTTTCTGATATATGCTATCGCCAGGTTCTACCTGCTAAAGCGCTCAATAATCATAATCGCCATAAAAAGTTTTAAGTATTTGAAACCGCCGGGAGGCGAGCCCTCTACGGTTGTTGATATAAAATTATAACGATTTTATTTAAAAAAAAATTTTTTTATATTTCTTTTTAATTGATTTTCAATATTTTATGATTTTCTTTTTATCTTAAATTTCATTTAATTTACGTTTTTTACGCTTTTTACATTATGCAGAAAAATTTGCTTGACGTGAATACTTTTTTTCGAATTACCTTGAAAAGCCCTAAATTTCATTAATTAAGGATTTTAGAGATTTTTAGATTTTAATATTAAAATGAAATTTTATGCCTGCAGGTCGTCCGAAAAATGCCCATATCGAATCTTCTAATAAGTACCTTGTTGCTGTAATGCATGCCATAGAACAGAAACTATTTTTTAAAAACGGAGAGCATGAGAAGGACAAGGAGTTGTATGACACTCGCCTCAATCTTTCGGCAGAATGGCAGCGTAGTCTAAGACTTAGCGAGCTGGCAAAACAAAATGGTATCAAACTGAACGCAGTTCAACTGAAAAAGAGGTTGATCCGGCCATTTTTTGAAAAACGGCCCATCACATTATCTCAACCATATCTAAAAAATTTGTACGCACTTTTAAAATTGAAAATTCCTGAGATAAATTTCACTGAAGCCCAACTTAAGCAATTGGAAAATTTCAAACGGGAAGTGATTGACGGCAATAATCTTCCTACGAATCCAACCAAAGCCGATGTGATGACTCATTTCCTTACGTCTGATACTTGGCTACTTTTTGAGCGCATTGGGGACATACACATAAAGGATAAAGATTTTGGAATTGCTGTAGGTCATGTAATATTTTCATTACAATCAAATCAATTGCGTGCCAGCGTATCATTCAATTATGAGGCAACCGAACGAGTGTACACCGGGGAAGTGACATTTGATTTGCGATTTGATTATCTATATATGAACTTGAAATTAGAAAGTACGGGCAAACAAGCATTCATTGCTCTCCGGCTAGAATCGGACGATGTTACTACGCAAACTGTGATGTTAGGACATTTTTCGTACCATTCCAGAAAATATGAGCATCTATTGAGCAAAGCGGTTGTGTTGCAAAAGCAGAGTAGTGTCAGGGAGGACATTAAAAAGGGGGATCACTCCTATAATTCCGAAGAGTATTTAAAAATTTCTGCTGAGATTACAAAGTTTTTGTATCCGAGGGATAAAAACAGACTGAGTTTACCCAGAATAACAATTACTACGCTTGATGATTTGAAAAGTTTTTTGGATTCAAAGGGGAAAAAAGCAAATCCTGTCTTGCGCAAGCATTTTCAGGGTATTTATAAAGTTTTCTACAAGAGTTCAAAGGGAGTATTGATCGAGGACGAGCTAGAAATCCTGTTTAATGAAAACTCAAGATTAATAGAAGCGAAATATATACACCGGCCTGATATATCAAAAGCTAACAATAAAAATTACAAAGGTCAAGTCTTCCTAAATCAGAAGTTCATCGTGCTTGAATTGAGTGAGACACAAAAAGACACGAGACGTCCCGAGGAAGATCCGATATTGCTTGCGTTTCAGATATCAGATGAAGACATTAATTATAACGAATGTGAATGCTTTCCTGGCTTGCTATCTGGATTACAGGATTCATCCCGTGAACCATATAGTTTTATCTGTCTAGTGGTCCGAAAAGAGAAAGAGAATTTGAATGACTATAAAGAAGATATTGAAAATTACTTCAACGCTGTTTCACAACATTATTTAACCCCATACAACAAAGGCTTTAAATTAAACAACTTACTGTAACCATAATAAATTGCCAGGAATACTTGATTCGATATTACGGTTTATACATTTTGTAATTCTTCTACTACCCGATTGTTTGCGCAAAACATTTATAAAAAAACACTAATGTTATTAGCTTTATAATACTAAATACTTTAGTATTATATTTGTCCTGTGAGGATGGCACAGACAGATATCATTACCCGCCTGCAGCAGGATATCCTGCGCATGCAGGGACAGCGAGCGGCAAAAGATTCGCTTTCCGGCAAGGTTGCATTAGGCCCCGTGCTGGAGGCTTTTCCCAATAAGATATTTCCAACGGGTGTATACATGACTATATCAACGCTACTCCCGCGGCTACCGCAGGGAACAGGACGATGAAAGGGTTTATTCCAAAGCAAACACAGGTACTTATGGTACCGATATGCAACTTATTTTAAACTAAAGATAAGCAGCTTTCTTTTCAAATCATCATCCCGGTAGGTCGGCAATAGCCATTAAATCCTCAATCATTTGGTTAGATAATCATCCAGCAGGGGGAGCTTAAAGGTCGGTATTTGCTGACCTTTTTTAATTCTTTACACACCTTATTTCACTTTTCGATAATTGTTCATCATTAATTCCTCCGGGATCATAATGTCTCACATTTTTTTAAGCAATCATCCATATAAAGAATATCGCAGTCCAAAAGCTTAACAGTTTGCTTTAACTGTTCCGGTTGCCGGCTTTGTTCCCGGAGACGTTTTTCATTAACAGCATAGCCCTAACCAGGTATTCTTTCAGCACTTTATTAGCCCAATCGACCTTTTTTATTTACCTAAAGGAAAACGTCATGAAAACAAAAAGTATATTTACCATATAAGCATTACATTGAACCCGGTAAATCAAATCGAGCAACCATGATACCTGTTAAGAAGACGCTTTCCTTAATATTTGCTTTATTGGGTTGGTTTGCTGTTATAGTTCAATTCATATTGATGCGCAGGAACAGCGAGTTGCCTTTGCCGGAAGTTACCATTCGTTTCTTCAGCTTTTTTACCATTCTGACCAATATACTTACAGCCCTGTTTTTTACCACACAGGCACTCGGCATAAAACAATATAAAGCAGGAACACTTACAGCTATTACCGTTTATATTACCATCGTTGGCCTCGTTTACCAGGTAATGCTCAGGCATTTATGGGCACCAACGGGAATGCAACGGGTAGTAGATGAGCTGTTACACTCTGTGATCCCCGTTTTAACCATCCTTTACTGGTATTTATATGAAGACAGGCATAACGTTTCGAACAAGCAAATCCCCGCCTGGTTGTTATATCCCTTTGTTTATTGCATCTATATTTTGATCCGCGGATA
>CAKUWM010000106.1 GCA_934699305.1 uncultured Saprospiraceae bacterium
CTGCTACCGGCCGCCAGACAATTAGGTGGTCAATTTGCCACGGAATCAGGTGGTCAACTTCTCCGAAATACCCACTAGGGCCTATTTATAATAATATGGTGGAAAGTTATTTTTTTTTGCAGTCATCTGCAAAAAAAAGTTGGTTGTCACCATATACTAGTAGTATCATAAATATATAGAAAAATGGACAATTCGAAGCAAATAGTCGGAGGACTTAAAACTCAGGAAGAGATTGTAGACGTTGCGGCGTGTACAGAAAATGGCAGTTTACCTTCCGAAGGTAAATGGTACAGGGTGAGGATTGGTGAACAGTACCACATATTTTTAAAGCAGTTTGTTACTGGTAGGGAGGTTTTAGAGACTGCAGGTATTACGCAGGCTGAGTGTTATTGGCTTTACATAAAGCTTAAAGGGTGTGATTTTGAGCGAGTTGCATTTACGGAGAGCATTAATCTTGCCAAGCCGGGAATAGAACATTTCCTGGTGAAACCAACGGAGGTATTCAGCTACTATGTAGACAATGAGCCTGAGATGACAGACAGAAAGTCGCTTTCGCCGAACGAAATCCTCAAACTGGCTGGAATCGATTCGAAGACACATTATCTGGTGCAACGAATAGAGGGACAACCAGGCATAGTCTATGCATGGAATCCGGATGAACCGATCACGATGGATTGTAAGGCGTTAGAGTTTGTCTCCGTCAAATGGCTCGATACGGTAGACATAGAGGAGTATGGCAAATATTGTAAGCCTGTACCGCCAGCAAGGAAATACCGTATCAGGATAGACAAACAATATCATGTCATCGACAAGCGGTTTATATCCCGGGAAGATATTGTTGCTTTGGGAGGCAAACCCCAAGTCAAATACAACGTCTATAAGTACCTTAGTGGAACAGCGAAACCTATCAGGGTGGAGCCAGGAACGAACGTAGATTTGACGGAGCGCTGCTTACTCAGGCTTGTGCTGCAGCCTAAGGAACAGCAAGAGGGACGGGGAAATCGCCAACAGTTTTCGCTACCAGAGGAAGATATGGAAACATTAGAACAGATGACTCTTCCCTGGGAGACCGTCACCTCAGGTAATCATTGGCTCATTATCTATGGGTACCCAATACCTGACGGTTACAATGTAAAACAGGCCGATATTGCATTGATGATTCCGCCAAGTTATCCGGCATCACAAATTGATATGGCTTATTTCTCTCCAGCATTGGTTAAGAAAAACGGCAGGCCGATAGGGGCTATTGCTAACCAATCTATTGATGGAAAAACTTTCCAGCGCTGGTCGAGGCATAGGGCACCAGATGAATGGATGCCCGGAGTTGATAGCGTTGCTACGCACCTGTGTTTGGTGGATAATTGGTTAATACAAGATTTAACAAAATAGTGATGAATAGCTTGAGAATCTCGGGCATGCAACATAAGGTATTGTATGACCATCTTTTCCCCGGTGACGGGAATGAGGCTGTTGCTATTTTGTTATGCGGAAGATCGCAATCCCAGGGGAGGCATACGCTTTTAGTACGGGAAGTAATTCCTGTACCGTATGAAGTGTGTATCGAACGCAGACCGGATTATGTTCATTGGCCTACCGACTTCATCAACCCGCTACTTGAAAAGGCAGTCAAATGGCATATGGCGTTAGTCAAAATTCATTGCCATCCGGGTGGCTATAACAGCTTTTCTGAGTTGGATGACGAATCGGACAGTCTGCTTTTTACAAGTATTCATGCTTGGCTGGATGACGGTTTGCCACATGCCAGTTGCGTTATGCTGCCCGATGGAGAAATATTCGGGCGCTTTTTTCACCACGACATGGCATTGGAAAAAATCCATGAGATATCTGTTTTGGGCAGTAACTTCCTAAAATGGAAGTACAGTAAAGAACCCGTTTTCATAGATACCAGCGCTCAGGAGCGGAATCTCCAAACTTTCGGTCGAGGCACAACAAAACTGCTGAATGAACTGAAAGTAGCAGTAATTGGCTGCTCAGGCACTGGCAGCCCTACCGTGGAAATGCTCGCTCGACACGGGGTTGGCACGTTGGTCATTGTTGACCCCGACTACGTTGATACCCTCAATCTTAATCGTATCATCGGCTCTACCAAAGAAGATGCTATTGCCAAAAGACTAAAAGTTGACGTGATGGAGCGGACTGTACAAATGATGGGGTTTGGTACAAAGGTCATTAAATACGCTTCCAATATCGTTAGTAAGAAGATAATCAAGGAACTTTCAGGCTGCGATTTTCTATTCGGTTGCGTTGATAGTGCAGAAGGGCGGCACGTTATGAACCTCATTTCATCGTATTACTTGATTCCATTGATCGACATGGGTGTCAAGCTCGACGCGGATGGTTTTGGGGGTATAGAAAGGATCAATGGTTCAGTCCATTATATTCAACCCGGCGGCTCAAGTTTGTTGAGCAAGGAGGTGTATGATTTGGAAAAGGTTCGTGCCGAAGGTATCAAACGGCTGGATGAGGAGGAGTTTCATCGCAACGGATACTTGGCTGCGGTAGGCGAATCCAGTCCTGCTGTGATCAGTATTAATATGCAAGTGGCAGCGGCGGCCGTTATTGAATTTCTGGCTCGCATCCACCCATTCCGGAATGAACCGAATGAAAGTGTTGACACTGTCCGTTTGAACATTTCTGATGGCTTAGTATGTGGGGAATCGGACCCAGCTCCCTGCCCATTCTTCAATAAGTTTATTGGAAAGGGGGATATAGAACCATTACTAGGATTAGTTGAGCTTAGCGAAAATGTTGAGAAGGCTTTTTAATTGGGTAAAAGGTTTTTTTCGAAGGGAAAGACCTTTTACCCATCGGTATGTCCGCGACGTGCCACAGGCACTTAAGCACAACACAATTTACCTTATAGGTGTGAAGGAATGTTATTGGCAGATGGTGATGCTATGTCCGTGCGGATGCAAGGCCATACTGCACATGAATCTTATGGAAGACGAAAAGCCATGCTGGTCGTATGATATCGGCAAGACGGGGTTAATGACGATAAGGCCTTCCATCCATCGTATTGTCGGATGCAAAAGCCATTTCTTCATCCGAGAAGGAAAAGTGACTTGGACCTAAAATATTATACGGATGCAAGCAAAGATGATGTATTACCTTTTTTGAAAAAATTAGCTTGATAATGGATCGGATAGAATAGGCGGTGAGTATTATCAGGGAATTGCCTTAATAGGGGATCGGAAGCTGGGAGGTGAATGATCTGATTCGTTCGAAATCACCTCCACTTAACTCAGCTAGCAAGTATCGCTCAATCACCCTAAAATCCACAGCCTCATCCTTCAGGAGTTCAATAGGCTTGTGATCCGGATCATCAGACTCCAGGTAAAGGTTAATAGAAGCATGGCACCAGCTTTTTGTATTGGGGGCGCTTCGTACTAAGATAACGCTTTACCGTAAAGCTCGAACCAAACTCCGCATCGGGGTAATGCATGCTTTGCGCCAGTATGATTTTACCACTCCGCGTGCCACCTTCATCACTCCGGAAGAGGCAATAGGCTCCGTTGGGAATCACCTTGCTAATGGATTCGCTGATTGAGGTGGTCACCTGGTTCCATTGAAATTGTAGTAATCTTACCGAAGGCATTGCTAAATGACGGCTTGTTTAACAACAGTTTTAGGGAAAACGCTTAAACTTGTAGTTTGGTGGCAAAAGTAATCGCTCCAAAAGGATAATCGAACAATGTCGGTACCCGAAAAGATATGGTTATTTAGAATGGTCCACTGGCAGAACGTGGAACACATATTGCGCCACGGGCTATGTTGTCGCGAACATCCCTTAGCAGATCCCAACTATATCAATATCGGGCATAATCAACTTATCACCGATCGTCACGATTACCCTATACCGCTGGAAGGAGCCGGTAATTTAGGAGAATACGTGCCTTTTTACTTTGCAGGGCACTCACCTATGTTGTATGCGATTATGAACGGTTACTTGGGCGTACAACGAAGACCTCAATACGACATCGTGTTCGTAGTGAGTTCTTTTGAAAAAATCCAAAGTAGTGGTTTGGAGTTCGTATTCACCGATAGAAATGCAAAAAAGGCTATTGCTAATTATTATAATCAGGTTGTAGATTTTAATAAGATCGATTGGGCGGCGGTCAAAAGTAAGGTTTGGGAAAACACGATAGATTACCTTGACAGGAAAGAATTAAAGCAGGCGGAATTCCTGGCAAGGAACCATGTACCAGCACACTGTATTGAAATGCTTGTGGTAAAAACTAACGAGAGGAAGGAGTATTTTGAAAAAATAATGCGTAGTTTGGGCTTGGGTATTCCTGTTCGCGTGGATAACCTTCAAAAATTGTACTATTAATCATGATCAGATACGCCAAGGGAAACTTGTTGGATGCCGATACTGAGGCCATAGTCAATACGGTCAATACAGTTGGGGTGATGGGGAAAGGCATAGCTCTTCAGTTTAAAATGAGATTTCCTAATAACTACAAGACTTACCTTGAAGCATGTAAAAAAGGAAAACTCAGGTTGGGCGAAGTACTTTTAGTGAGAGAAGGCGACCTACTCAACCAGAAAATTATCATCAATTTCCCTACTAAAGGGCATTGGAAAGCTCCTTCTCGTTATGAATATATAGCGGAGGGTCTTGAATCATTAAAGCAAACTATACAGCAATACGCGATCAAAAGTATCGCAATCCCACCTTTGGGGTGTGGTAATGGTGGGCTTGATTGGAATATAGTCAGACCAATGATCGTCAGTGAATTGGAAGATCTGGAGGCTGAGATTATAATATATGAGCCCAACGAACAGATTAAGAAATTGCTGCAAAAGGAATCTGTGGCCAAAGATGTAAAGCTCACATCATCCAGAGCGATGTTGCTTTATCTGCTATTCAAATATGAGTCAACAGGTGAACAAAGCAGCCTGTTTGTAGCCAATAAATTGGCATATTTTCTACAGCGGCGAGGTGAGAATCTAAAGTTAAGATTTGATGCTCATCATTATGGTCCTTACGCAGTGCAACTCAACCATGTTTTACTATATCTCAATGGGGTTTATCTGAAAGGGTTGGAGCAAAACTCGGTCAATCCATTTGAACCGCTGTACCTCAATTATGAAAAATGGGGTGAGATACGTCACTATGTAGAAAAAGAACTGGATGAAGAGAAAAGACAGCGTTTGGAGGATGTACTCGATCTGGTATCACGTTTCGAGTCAGCCTTTTCCCTGGAGTTGCTTACTACGGTCGACTATATAATGGATAGTCAGAAAACTGACGATACAATCGAGATATTACAGAACATCAATTCTTGGAGCACCCGAAAGAAGGATTTGTTTCAGGAAAGACAGGTTGAAATAGCCAAAGATCGGCTCAAGGAATATAAACACAACCTTTTTGTATCTGCATGAGGTGGTTCTTATAAATATGCTGTTGGGCAGCTTCCTGCATATATTTTAGATAGAGCATACAAAGATTGGGTATATTGAGTCCTGGGGACGTGGTATTATCATGAACCCAATATCAAGATTTATGCAGCCAGGATCTCCGCCAAAGCCTTCAATTCGGCCATTAAACGGTTCGAATTCTGTCCCAGCGGGATCACTTCTTGGGACAAGTCTAAAAATGATATACTTGTCCCATTTTTTTTTGCCTTGTAACTTGCTGTTATTCTGATAAATAAGAGCAATCGCAGAATTTAGTCTCGGAGTTCGATGTCTTGTTCCGTCAAATTCCAAAAAATCGGGGAACATCGAACTCACTATAACCCTTATTTCCTCAATATCGCCGTTTTCATAGCGTCTATCAATGTTTGCGACCTTTTTTAAGGTGGAAGCTACTAAGTCTTTAATCTCCGTACCTACTACTGCCAAGTCGTTTAATCTTCTCTCCAAAACCTCAATCTTTCCTTTGGTCAGTTTCTTTACCTCTTGGAAATCGTCATCTGCCATTTCCCCATCGGCATTTTTTAAAAGTGCATTTTGATGGCGTTTGTTCAACGTATCAATCTCACCTATGATATTTGTGCGTTCGGTGTTTTGGGCTTTGGTCTTGTTATTGAAGTCTTTTATAAATGCTTCGATAAAAACATCGACCATACCCTCTTTTGGTGATAGATGCCGTCACTCCTGTCCAAAACGTTTTTTATGTCAGATAAAATAGGCTAACGAGCGTTTCTGTGGCGGTTTTGTGTCGAATTTGAAAAACTAGCCATACCTTATACGCAATTGTTCGCCCTGTGGTACGCTTATCGGCTTATAAAACGGTTTGTTCAACCAGTCCATCAGGCCAATCTTGACAAACAGGTTCAATCGGATAAAAGTGACTAAGTTGGAGAGGTGCCAATCGTATTGAGCCTTCTCTTTCAAGTACTTGAGTAGTAGCATCGCGATCATGGCTGTCCAAATTTGGATCAGTACTGCGTTTTCAGACGTACCGACGAAAGACTTAATTTTCATGTGGCTCTTGATCTGCTTGAAAAATACCTCTATCGCCCAGCGTTCCTTATAGATATCCGCTACGGTTTGAGCGTCCCAATGTCGGTTGTTGGTTAGGAAAACATATTCCTTTCCAGTTGTGCTGTCCAAATAATGGATGCGCCTCAGGAGCGAGCCATATTCTTTTTTAGAAGCGTATGTGGTCAGGTAAATATCTTGATCCTCAAGCACTCCGCCTTCCACCTCATATTGCTCTTTGATTTGATAGGCCATGTTCGATTTGGCCCTGGTAACAAAGAAACACTTGCTGCTGTCCAAGACTTTTAGCCAACTAAAATCCAGATACCCTCGATCGATCACCACAACACTTCCTTTGGGAAAGTTCATTTCTTTGGCCACTTTTATGTCGTGGGTCTTCGCGTCGGTCAGCTTTATAAATACCGGTAGCAGGCCGTCATAGTCCAACACCGTATGCAGTTTGACAGCCCCTTTTTGACTTCGATAACAAGCCCAATCGAAGACCTTCAGGCACAGCGGGATAATGCTGGCATCGGCCAGGAAAATCTTCCTTTTCAATTTGGGTAACCCTGACCTGGAAAACTTATGCGAGCCGCTCAGGTGCTCCAAGAGCATAAAATACACCGATTTGAATAATTCCGGTGTTCGATTTTTATTGATGTAGGATAGGCTGGATTTGCAGGGAACCCGATCCACCCCAAGATGGGATAGGTTCCCTGTGGTACTGGTGAGCCCATTACTAATATCCCGTACCGAGGCCGCACCGCCGATGTGGCAAAACAACATGGCTACCAGATGCGTCCATGAGCTGATCCCCTTCTGATGCTTGTCAGAAGCATGCCTGGATACCAGGCGGTCGAACTTATCTCGGGGAATAAGGCTCAGCATTTGACTGAAAAGTGATATTTTTACCATCGGGAGACTTAGGCTTTATGTTTGGCGACTAAAACCTACCACTTTTTTGTGGAAGTCTCCCTTTTTTATGCAATCTCAGATTTTATTTTGGACAGGTGTGAGATGCCGTAATTGCTTTACGAAAGCCTCATTGACGGTTTCGGCTTTGAACCTTGTTCCGCAGGCAGAACTACAATGATAGTAGTAATAGTAATTGCCCATCTTTCCCTTTGAGGCACTTCCGGTCAGCATACGGTCGCATTTAGGACATTTGAGAAACCCTCTAAGCGGTAGATTGTCCATAGCCACGATTTTAGGTTTTACAACCCGTTTTCTCCCATCGAGAATATCCTGTACATCCGCAAACGTCTTTTCGCTGATTAATGGTTCATGTTGTCCTTTGACAAAATATCCCTTTTCCTCTTTGTAGGGAGGAATGAATATTTTGCCACAGTACAAGGGGTTTCGGACGGCTACCCAAAAATTATTTCTGCTGAACCTATCCCATTTCGTAAATAGTATTATTGACCCCGCTTTGTTGTTCTTTGTTTTGCGTAGGTTAGATAAATATTTCTGCCACTCTGGACGTTTGAAAGATTTTGCCGAATGGTCTTCTATGTAGACATCCCTTACCGGAATGCCCTTTATCTCACAATATTTTCTTAATCGGTCTTCTTGGTCTCGTTGCGAATATCCTTTGTCCGCCTGCTCGTCTGTCGATACACGTATGTATAAATCTGCCTTTCTCATCACAACAGTTTTCCTTGTTCATTAGATTAAAGTTTTCCTCTTAGATACTGGTTAACTGCAATGTGAGCTATCTTCTTGACAAACTCCAAGATGGTTTTTGCTTCCTCTATATCTACCTCTGTTCCTTTCTTTTTCAAGATTTGTACAACTCTTTCGGGTGTTAAATCGTTCGCTTTTTCTTTCTCCATCTTCAACTGATTTTTGCCTGTTAACCATACGGATTAATCCGTACAGACAAACTTATTGCACTGATGGAGTGGATATTGGATTGTGTCTTTGGGTTGAATTACTTGGCATAGTCTGCCTGTTTAGAACTATTTCGGCAATGCTATCCTCATTACTTCCACGTTTGGTTATGCCTAAAAAGCGAGTATGCCTGTTGTTCACGTTTCATGGAGCAAAGGTATGTCCGTGTTCTTAACGCAGGCAAAAGGTCAAGACAAGTTTGTAAAAAAATCTCCACCTATGGGTAGTATTTTTTTTCCAAAACCTTGTGCCTGCTAAACACTAACCTTTGATGCTCCCGAAACGAAACACAGCATACTCCGGCTCTTTACACGAATAAAAAAAATGTCAGGCATGAGGATTATAAGCATTGGAAATAGTATTGAAACAAAACAACAGCACCACCTCTCATTGCCGAATAAATCAAAAAAATTAATTCAAAACCATACCTGTCCAAAATAAAACCTGAAAGCGCATAAAAAAGGGAGACTCTCACCCGAAAGTGTTAGGTTGTAGTTGC